>DATLZX010000240.1:0-5554 GCA_035573795.1 Pyrinomonadaceae bacterium
AAAAATGAAGCTAGATATTTTGCCGGTCCGTTGGAGTGATGAAGGGGTAGAAATGCTGGATCAGCGTCTGCTGCCGGGTGAAGAAAAGTGGCTGACACTTAAAAGTTGGGAGGAAGTTGCAAGAGCAATCAAGGATATGGTTGTCCGCGGTGCGCCGGCAATTGGGGTTTCGGCAGCTTATGGGATTGCCCTTGCAGCCAAAAGCTTTGTCGGCACTTCACCGCGTGATCTAGAGCTAGAAATCGAGTATGCGGCCGAACAGTTAGCTAAAACGCGCCCGACGGCAGTCAACCTTTTCTGGGCAATCCGGCGTATGACAGAATCACTGAAAAAAGCAATTAACTCCAATATGTCTGTCAGCGAGTTAAAGCAGTCAATTATCAATGAAGCCAAAGCCATACATGATGAAGACATAGAGGCGCAACGCAAAATCGCCGAATTTGGCGGCGAGCTTCTTGCAGATGGTTCAACGGTTTTAACACACTGCAATGCAGGAGCGCTTGCTACGGGCGGAGTTTGGGGGACTGCGCTCGGGGTAATCAGAGGGGCAGTAGCTGCCGGCAAGGCGATTGCTGTTGTTGCTGATGAAACAAGGCCTTATTTACAGGGTGCGCGGCTGACCGCCTGGGAATTGAAAAGAGATGAGATACCCGTAACGCTGATTACTGATAACATGGCAGGGCATCTGCTCAAATCAGAGAAAATACAGGCCGTCGTAGTAGGGGCAGACAGAATTGCCGCCAATGGCGACGTTGCAAACAAAATTGGAACTTACATGGTTGCTGTATTGGCCAATCGGCATAATGTACCGTTTTATGTCGCAGCCCCGCTTTCTACTATTGATTTGAACTGCAAGACTGGGGCAGAAATACCCATCGAACAAAGAGGGACGCAAGAGGTGATTAAAATCGGGAAAGAAGTAATTGCCCCTGAAGGAGTTGAGGCTGCCCATTATGCTTTTGATGTAACGCCTAATGAGCTGGTTACCGCAATAATTACGGAGAGAGGAGTTGCCCGCGCTCCTTACAATGAATCGCTGAAAAAAATGTTCGAAGAATGAAAAGCTACAAAATACAGCAATACAATAAAGCCCCCTAAATCTTTCAACGCCGTTTAACTTATTGAATCGTTATTGGTTATGGCGTCTGCAGCATCAAATTACGGATAAAACATGCTGTAGCCGGATTATCTTCAGAGAATCAGGCAATTCTCTATAAGAATGATTATTTTGCTGCTTTGGCAGAATCAGGCTCGACTGCTTCTGTATGCAAGTGACGCTTGATGAAAATTACCCTGAAAACGTAGAAAACAAATCCGTGGGCTACATAAAGCGAGGCGAGCAGGATCAAAACATATCTAGAGTATAGCCAGATAAGCATTCCAATAGCCGCAACCATAAGAACAAGATAAAGATTGCGTTTACCCAGGCTTAGATCCTTGAAACTGGAGTAACGGATTGTGCTGACCATCAAAATACCTAAAATAGCCAGCAGAATCATTACAAGATAGGTGTAATAAATTGACAGGCCCTCACCGTAGGTATTCAGCGGAGCCGGGGAAAAATGGACAAGTGCTGCAAGAAGCCCTGCGGCAGGCGGAATTGGCAGCCCAACAAAATTTTTCTTGTCCAGCTTAGGCGTGCCTTCGATTAGTACATGCGGCCTTGTAGCCTGAATATTGAACCTCGCAAGGCGAAAAGCCCCGCACATCAGATACATGAATAGCAAGAATATACCGAGCCCGTAGGCAGAAGTTCCCTCATTGAGTGTAGAGCCGATAGCCCAACTATAGATCAGGGCAATAGGTGCAATACCAAAAGTCAGGACGTCTGCCAGAGAATCGAACTGTACTCCCAATTCAGTCGCAGTACGGGTCATTCTGGCAAGCCTTCCGTCAAGTGTATCGAAGAGGATCGCCAGTCCGATGGCAATCGAGGCGTAGTCCAGATAGGTTGAGGCCAGCTGCGGGTTAGTGTCAGAAATTTGAAATGCCCGCATGGAGTAAAGCACGGCAAAGAAACCCATTCCAAGGTTAGCCGCTGTAAAAGCCGTAGGGATTAAATATAAGCCTTTCCTTAACCCTTTATGTGCGGGATACTGTTGTTCCTGCATTATCATCAACCAGTTTAGATTACAATCAAAGGCCTAGAATGTCATCCGGTGCTTTTCATTAAATCGAGAATTCAATCTTTCTTGATTAAAGATTTTTGGGCTAAATGGGGAAACAATCAGGCCATTTGTGTTTTCAAAAATCTTGCCAAGTATAAGCAAATATAATGATGTTTTAATTTTGATTAGTTATTAAAGAATGTTTAAATTTTGAGCTTTGCCAAAGTTGTCTCGCCGGCTCGGACATGCTCGCCGACGCTGACCAAGATTTCTGAATTTTCGGGTACTACGACGTCTGTCCTGGAGCTGAATTTTATCATCCCGATTTTTTCACCGCGGGTAACTGCATCGCCCGGCTTCAGGTAACAAACTATCCTTCTTGCCAGAATACCGGCAATTTGAGTGCATTTAACCTCGCAAAATCCTGTCGAAATCGTACTCGTATTTCTTTCATTCAGCAGACTGGCTTTGTCATTTGTCGCGGGGCGACGTTGCCCTGGAGTATATTGAACATTCAGGACATCTCCGGATACAGGAGCCCTGTTTATATGAACATCCAACGGTGACATGAAGACGCTGATAATAATCTCGTCGTCTGACCTTTCAATGCGGGTTACTTTGCCATCTGCAGCCGCGAGAACGAGATTTTCACCCTCGGGAGGTATCCGCAAAGGGTCACGAAAGAAAAACGCCATAAACGCCGAAATCAAGGCGAGAATCGCTGCAATTATCCAATACTCGAACGCCGCAAAAAGCAAAGCGGCAATTGCCGGTATCAAGACGTAGAAAAAGCCCTCGCGTGCCATTAATTCGAATAAAATAGAACCTTATTTAGTTTGGGTTATTTTAGCCTGGCTGAAAGCGTCCATAAAGCAAGCCATTCTGCCTATTTTTTGCCCATAAACATATTAAAAAATAGCGAGGAATAAAAAAAGCCCAGCCCCAAAAAAGTGAGGCTGGGAAATTGGAGGACATAATGAAAAGTAAGTCAGACTCTTACAGGATTATCTTTAGCGTAACTATAAGCGCACCATGCTGAGATCAAATGAACAATCCAGCCTAAAAGCCCTGCCGAGCCGATCCAGGAAATGCCTGTAACCACTAACCAGATCAACCCGACCAGAATCCGCCCGTTGTAGATTTGACCAAGTCCGGGTATTAAAAAGCTTAAAATTCCGGCTAACCAAGGCTCTCTCATAGCTTTTGAGTTCTCCCTCTCAGAAGTTGAAAACGAATCTCTGGCAGGAAAAGTTCTGAAAAAATTAAAGGTTCAAAAAATTAAAAGCAAAAAAATAAAAGTTCTGGAAATTTAGCAGCGAAGGTTTGCCTGGCAGAACCTGTTGATTAAGTTGCTGCTCCTAGTGAGCATGATTTTCAAAAACAAAAAGATGCAGGAGAAAGAACAGCCCGACCCCAAGCAGTACTGCCAAGGAAACCAAAGGGGTTTTACCGCCATGATGGTTGATTTCCGGTATCAGGTCGCTTGCGGCTACGTAAACAGAAACTCCGGCGGCAAGCGGAAGGGCGTAAGAAGTCGTTTCGACCGCGAAATTTCCGAGAAGGACGAAAAGGGCCACCCCAAACGCAGTAGCCAATCCAATCGAAAAGGTAGAAATAGCTACTTGTTTTCTGCCTTTCCCAGCAGCCAGGACTATTGAACCGGCAGTAAAGCCTTCGGGGATTTTATGCAAAAAGACCGATAGGAAAACCAGCAGGCCGATCTGAGGATCAAGCTGGACAGCAGCAGCAATAGAGACGCCGTCAAGAAAAGTATGGATAAATAGCCCGCCAATCGTTGTATAGGCAGTCCTGGTCGAAATTACCTCTTTTTCATGGAATTCCTCGCCGAGGTGAACATGCGGGGCAACGGTATGCTCAAAAAATTGAGTCAAAAGATACCCTAAAAGCACCAGAAACATCGGCCAAAAAAGGGCGTTCTCGCTATGGCCGTTTTTCTCCCAAAGCTCTAAAGTTCTGGGTATTACTTCCAAAAGTGAGACGGAAAGCATAAAACCCGCACTGATTGCCAGAAGGAATCGCAGCCATCTTTGATAAAAATTCCGAAAAACTGACGGAAAGAGAATCAAACCGCCAAAGAAATTAGCTGCAATTGCTGCAATGGTGAAAGTTATAAGCTGCAGGGATTTGTCGTTCATAAATCTGGTGCTTTGGAAAAACAAATTCGATTTGTTAGCCTACGAAATCGAAGCGGTTTAATCAAATAGGGTAATAAAAACAGCGGACCCAAAGCATCAGAAAAACTTATGCAGTCCAAAAAATAAAATATTTTTAAGCAAGTGATTAAAATTTTCTTGACAACAGTCTTTAGCAGTTATAATATGCCTAACAAGCACGCAATTTCGCGGGAGCGTGCATTGACAAACCAATTCGTCGAAAAATATCTGCTTAATTTATTAAGCGCTCAAAGATGCCGTTTTTACGAATGCAGCATTTTCTTAATTCAGACCATTGTTGCGGCAGCTGAGTGAGATTAAAATCGCCGAAAAATCTGACACTTAAATAACTACACAAGAAAAAAATCGCAGACGGTTACCCACGCCGCAGAGTATTGGTGTCTAAAAAATCAGATAAAATAGGATCTTTGAATTCAAGAGATAAGAAAAGGGGAAATTCAAATGCCTTTTTTAGCGGAGCATCTGCCGGTTTTGGCTAGAGAGGTTGTCGAGATTGCCAGATTGAGTCCGGGCGATGTTGTAATTGATGCAACGGTTGGACTTGGCGGGCATTCATTGGCTCTGGCAGCCTCAGAGCCAAAGATAAAATTAATCGGTATTGACCGCGACAGCGAGGCACTTGAAATTGCAAGGAAAAAGCTTGAAAAAAGCGGCTGTGAATTCTCGCTTTTACACAGCAATTTTTCTGAAATTGCCACGGTGCTCGAAAAGTCAGCAGTTAGAGGTGCTGACGTAATATTGGCTGACCTAGGCGTATCGTCAATGCAGCTCGATAGAGCGGAAAGAGGCTTCAGTTTTCAGGAAGATGCGCCGCTGGATATGCGGATGGATCGGGAAGGCAGCCTCCGGACGGCAGCCGAGCTGTTGGCCGAAGAACCAGAGGAGGCTATAGCCGACATTATTTACCGCTTTGGCGAGGAGACAAGATCGAGACGGATAGCCCGAGAGATTGTAAGGAAAAGGAAAGCCGGCTCGCCAGTAAAAACTACAAGGGAGCTTGCCACGTTAATAGCCTCCATTTTTCCTAAAAAGCGCTGGAGGATACATCCGGCAACGAGGACTTTCCAGGCACTGAGGATTGCAGTAAATGATGAACTCAATTCTATCAGTAAATTCCTTGAGGCAGCCGCAAAAATCCTGAGTCCGGGCGGCAGGATTCTGATTATCTCTTTTCATTCTCTGGAGGATCGGATCATAAAGAATTTTTTCAAATGCAAAAGCGGCGTTTGCATTTGTGAAAACAAAATGTTT
>DATLZX010000241.1:0-2782 GCA_035573795.1 Pyrinomonadaceae bacterium
AAAGCTTCAAAATGAGCTCAGAGAGCCGCCAAAACTCAAGGTAGTACATCCCGAGAGGGAAAATATCACAGAGGATTTGAATCTTGAGCCAACATTGTTTGAGCAGGATTTCACAGCAGAAAAGGAGCAGCCTGCGCCCGCACCGGCACTAACTGCTCAGCAGCAGGAAGCTTTAAAAAAGCTTACCCAGGAGCTTCTGGAGCTCAGAAGCCTTTTATCAAAAAAATAAGCCCTGAAATTCAAAGAGCAATAATCCAAAGAGGAATAAAGGTTAGCGAAAAAAATCCTGCTTATTCTTATAGCCCTTCAATTCACAAATAGCATAAAGCAAAAGCAAGGTTCTGCTGCAAAAAGATTATTCATAGTCTGCTGCATAAAAAAGATTAATTTATTATGCCGATTTGAAAAAAAAGGAGATTTGATGTCATTATTTAAGTTTACGGGACGTAGCGCAGTCTGGTAGCGCGTTCGCTTGGGGTGCGAGAGGTCGCTGGTTCAAATCCAGTCGTCCCGACCATTTCTTAATTTACAAAAGAAAAATTTGCGGCCTGCGGAAATCAACGCAGGTTTTTTATTTGCTTTAAGTTAATTCCCGGAGTGTGGCGGGGTTGAGCTAAGTATAAGCAAAGTCGAGAGATAGCGAAATTTTCGCCTAAAGATTTGGCTGATGACTAAAGTAAGGAAGTTTGCAATTGAGAATTTTCGGGCTAATGGAAAAAAATCAAGCTGATACGGCAAGGTCGAATGGCAAGATCAGGTTGCCGAACTGAAAATCTCTGATAGGCGTAAGCGGTTGAGTACTTTAGCAGTCGTTAAGGGCGGTAAATCATTCCTCAAACGGCAAAAAAAATTTACAATAATTGCATCAGATGTTTTGCAGGATCTTGTGATTCAACTAGAGCGTACATTCAAAATTTTTGCCTATTTGCTTGCAGTGCTTGGGCTGTCAGTGCTTTGGGCGGCGGGCGGGCTAGCCAATCTGAGCTTTGCAGCGGCTTTAGCCTTGGTAGGCGGTGCGTTTGCTTTTGAGGGAAGATTTCAGCTATCTGAGAGGGTTGCGACGGCCCTGATCGTCCTGACAATACCGGTTTTCTATGGTTTGCTGCGTTTTGGTCTAGTGGGCTTCAGTACGCGGGGTGGTGGCCTGAGCTATCTTTTATCTCATCTGGTGGCAACCCTTCTTGTAATAAAACTTTTTCAGAAAAAAAGCGACCGAGATTGGGTTTTTATATTTCTTATAACCTTTTTCCAGCTCCTGCTAGCAGCCGGTATCAGTGTAAATGCTACCTATCTGGTGCTTTTAACCTTGTATTCAATTGTCTTTGCCGGCGCAATGATCACTTTCGAGATCAGAAAAAGTGCCAGACTCCATCCGGCAGCAAATTCAATAACACCGCAGGAGCAACCAGCAAAGCCATCAAAGGAAGGCCGGCCTGAAAAAGCCAGCAAGGAAACAACTGCTCGCAGACAAAATGTTAATCAACAATTTACGCCAATACCTAATCTGTCAAGGATAATAATCGTCGCCTCTTTTCTGGGTTTATTGATTATAGTTCTAGCTATTCCGTTATTTTTCCTGATACCGAGGACAGGTGCCGCAACAAGCGGGACCGAGCCCGGCGGCGTCTCCACCAGAACAGGTTTTGCAGATACAGTAAGGCTTGGCGGAATAGGCAGGATAATTACGAATGACGAGCTAGTAATGCGGGTAGAGACAGATACTTTGCCGCCAGAGAATGTTAAATGGCTTGGGCAAGTTCTGGATACTTTCAACGGTGAGGTTTGGAGCAAATCTACCGGCGCTGAAAGAGAAGCTAAAACACGCGGTGACCGTGACATAATTCAGGTTGATTATCCGGCTTTCAACTCCCGGCCATTGCTGCAGACGATTTACCTGGAGCCTTTGGATACTTCTGTCCTTTTTGCTGCAAATCGCGCAATCGGTCTTCAGGGGCCATTCAATGTTGTTTTCAAGGATGGATTGGGGAACATAAGCTTTGCAAGAAGTGGCGACAGGATGATATATCGCGTACTGTCAGACGTTTACCAACCGCCGGTTGAAGTTTTACGTGCAGATAATTCCAGATATCCCAGAGATTTCGATAATTACCTTCAACTGCCGGAAACTCTGGATTGGCGTTTATACAACCTGGCTTCGGATATTACAAAGCCGTATCAAAATCGCTTTGATAAGGCGAGGGCGATAGAGCAGTACCTAAGGGCCAATTACGGTTACTCTCTCGAAATGAAAGCCTCAGGGACAGATCCTGTTTCCGATTTTCTTTTTAATGTAAGAGAAGGGCACTGCGAGTATTTTGCTTCGGCGATGGTTTTAATGCTCCGCTCGCAGGGGATCGCTTCACGGCTTGCGACAGGATTTCAGAGAGGTGAATACAATACAGCGTCCGGCGCTTTCATTGTAAGGCAAAAAAACGCTCACGCTTGGGTAGAAGTTTATTTTCCTGCATCCAGGCAATGGATTTCTTTCGACCCGACGCCTGCAGCCTCAGAACAGGGCGGCGAAACTGCCTTTTCGAAAATAATCAGCGACTATTTCGATATGGCCGAAATGCTCTGGATTCAATATTTCGTGGCTTTTGACAATTATCAGCAGCGAATGATTGCAGTAAGTTTCAGAAAGATTGTTCGCGAAGGCGAAAGCTGGATCAGCCAAGGCAGAATCGCTTTGGAGGAAAAGCTAACGGCCTGGTGGCTCTCGCTGCGGGGTGATTTTGGCACTCGGGCGCAAATGAAAATAGGGTTTTACAGCCTGGGAGGGTTG
>DATLZX010000242.1:0-9496 GCA_035573795.1 Pyrinomonadaceae bacterium
TCGCTTAAGATTTACGATAACTACAATTTGATCCATACTCTTATCTCCACCTTTCATTTTCAAATCAATCGAAGAGTTGTATTAAATGAAGAATTTGAAACTGCAAAGCGTGGAAATTAACACGCGACTTAACACACCGCACTGAAAATGGCAACTAAAACTACATCGAGACGATCGAAAGCGGCTAAAACGGTTGAAGCAGAAAATGTAGCAACGGTTGAAGCCCCGACAAATGGCAAAAAAACAAAAGCTGCTGAAACAGAGGAACCGATAGCAGAGCAGGAACAGGAAGCGGCTCCGGAAGCTTTGGCCGAGGAGGAGGTACCCGAAACTGAAGCATCGCAAACAAATGATGCTGCAGCTGTAGAAAAGCAGGAGACCCTCAATCTCGCTACACTCAAAGAGATGTCAATCAGCGAGCTTACCCATATTGCCAAGGAAATGGGTATAGAGGGAGCGACGGGCCTTCGCAAGCAGGAATTGATATTCAAAGTTTTGGCCGCCCAGACAGAAAAAAGCGGTTTGATCTTTTCTGAGGGCGTGCTGGAAACACTTCCGGACGGCTTTGGTTTCTTGCGGGCACCTGAATATAACTATCTGCCCGGCCCTGATGATATCTATGTAAGCCCTTCACAAATCCGTAAATTCGACCTCAGGACCGGAGATACTGTTTCCGGACAAATAAGGCCTCCAAAAGAGGGCGAGAGATACTTTGCCTTAATCAAAGTTGAGGCTATAAATTTCGAAGCTCCTGAGTTAGCACGCGAAAAAGTCTTTTTTGATAACCTTACACCGCTTTACCCGGACGAGCAGCTCAAGATGGAGGTCGGGCCGGATAACATAGCTGCGAGAGTCATTGATTTGGTAACGCCCATCGGTAAGGGACAAAGAGCTTTGATCGTGGCTCCGCCCAGAACCGGCAAAACAATGCTTTTGCAGACAATTGCAAACTCCATCACACAAAACCATCCTGAGGTTACCTTGATCGTTTTGTTAATTGATGAGCGACCAGAGGAAGTTACCGACATGCAGCGCTCGGTTAAGGGCGAGGTAATTTCATCTACCTTTGACGAGCCCCCGACAAGGCACGTTCAGGTGGCCGACATGGTGATTGAAAAGGCCAAACGGCTTGTCGAGCACAAGCGCGATGTTGTGATACTTCTTGACTCGATTACAAGGCTCGCCAGGGCGCATAATGCAGTAGTTCCGCCCTCAGGCAAGATTCTGTCCGGCGGTATTGACTCGAATGCTCTGCAGCGGCCCAAGAGATTTTTTGGAGCAGCCAGAAATATCGAGGAGGGCGGCTCACTGACAATCATTGCGACGGCATTGATAGACACAGGCTCAAGGATGGATGACGTTATTTTTGAAGAATTCAAAGGTACGGGTAATTGCGAGATTCATCTTGACCGGAGGCTCTCAGATAAGAGGCTGTTCCCGGCAATTGACCTGCAAAGATCAGGCACGCGTAAAGAAGAGCTGCTTATCAGTAAAGAGGACCTGAACAGAATTTGGGTGATGAGAAGAGTGCTTAATCCATTATCGCCGGTCGAGCAAATGGAAGTAGTCCTCGAAAGGCTAAGTAAAACCAAAACCAATGCTGAATTCCTTGCGTCTATGCAAACATAAAGTAACCTTAGCATCATTGAATTTTATCAGGAACAAAGTATCGGGCAGCCTGCAAGGCTAACACAAAACATTATTTCTGTAGAAAACTAAAAACACCTGAACCAACTCAGGTGTTTTTATGCATTTAGTGTATAAATTTTGGGCAAATTCGGCCTCATTTTATAACTGCAGCTGCTACCGGGAGCCTATGAAATAAATTGTTATCACACTAAAATCTAAAAAAATATTATCCAACGCCTGCAAGGCTTGCCATAATATCACGACTGTGTAAAATACTTCTTAATTGTTCCCCTAATACAAGAATATAATTTTTAAATTTAATCTAGCTGTATCCGATTCTGGAACTTCAAGTTTCTGTGCATTAGTTAATTTTATACCTTGCACTAATTCGTTAGTGATTGATTTATTTTCAGACTAATGCCGGGAGGAAACACAAAAAATGAGAATGTTCTACTTTAGGTTCGCGGCTCTGCTCCTTTTGTTTTTCGGAGCAATAGCCGCGGCCAAGGCACAAACCACAGGTGCGATTGCCGGAACAGTAATTGACGCAAATGGCGCGGTTGTTCCGTCGGCCACGGTGGAAATAACCGGTGAAGGTGGACAGAAATTCACTGTAGTAACAAATGAAGCCGGAACTTACAGGGTACCATCGGTTTCAACTGGTGTTTACACTGTAACGATTACAGCACCCAGCTTCAAAAAAGCCATAGTCGAGAATGTAAAAGTTGACGTAGGGCTTCCAACTACAGTTAACGTTACCCTGCAGCCGGGTGAAGTTACCGAGTCAGTGGTGGTAACAGGTGGCGGTGAGGTTTTGCAGACCCAGACTGCCACAGTAGGAACCACGATTACCGGAAGACAGATAATCGAAACACCAATAGCTTCGCGTGATGCTTTGGACATTGTGTCATTATTGCCAGGCACAGCCTCAGTCGGCGCTCCGAGAAGGTCGTCGATTAATGGACTCCCCAAAGGCGCCTTGAGCATCACGATAGACGGCGTTGATGTGCAGGATAACCTTCTGCGCTCGAGCGATGGTTATTTTACATATGTGAGGCCGAGAGTTGATGCCATAGAAGAAGTTACGGTAACAAGCGCCAATCCCGGAGTCGAGGGCAATGGCGACGGAGCCGTACAGATCAAATTCGTTACCCGCCGCGGGACGAACGACTACAGGGGAACTCTTTACTGGCAGCACCGCGATGAAAGCCTCAATGCAAACTATTGGTACCAAAATCGCGATGGCCAGCGAGATTCAAATGGCAAGGCATTCAGGCAAAAAATCAGGCTTAATCAATTCGGCGGAAGCTTTGGCGGCCCTATTCCGTTTCTGACATTTGGCGACGGAGGAGGCCGCTGGTGGGATTCCGGCCGCGATAAAAGGTTTTTCTTCGTAAATTACGAGGAATTCAGACTGCCGCAATCTCAGTCGAGAACGCGAGTCATTTTGACACCGGATGCACAAAATGGCATCTATAAATACAACGTTGGCTCGACAACACAGCAGGTAAATGTCTTTACTATAGCTGCTGGTGCAGGCCAGCTCTCAACCCCCGACCCAACAATAGCTTCAGTCCTGGCAAAAATTCGTCAGGCTGTAGGAACCGAGGGGACGATAACACCGATTTCCAATTCACCGAATCTATTGAATTACAATTTCTCGCCGACCGGAGATTCTGTAAGAAAATTCCTCGCATTGAGGTTTGATTTCAATATCACAAAAAACCATGCCTTGGAATTCATAACCAATCAGCAGGAATTCGTGCCGGCAAAAGACTTTTTGAACAGTCAGGATGAGAGGTTCCCTGGCTTTCCTTCATACACTCAGGGCTCTGTCAGAGATTCTTACTCGATTGCTCTGCGTTCAAATTTTGGAAAATCAATAGTAAACGAGGGAAGGGCAGCAATCTCAACCGGCCTTTCAACATTCAGCGAGGGGATCTCTCCGGCTGATTTTGGCTATTCAAGGGGTTATTTGCTCGATATATCCTCTATAGGAATTACTACGCCGTATTCCAGGAACTCCTATAGCGATCGTAACACGCCAACTTACGATTACACTGATAACGTAACCTGGCTTGTAGGGAATCACAGTATCAGCTTCGGCGGGCAGTTTAAGCTAATCAGAGCTGAAGGAAGCGCGATCAATCGTATCGTCCCAACGGTCTCATTCGGATTGGATTCGACTGACCCAGCGTTTGGTATTTTCAATGCTACGACGATGCCGGGCGCAACTTCCTCGCAGATTTCTGAGGCCCGCTCACTTTACGCAATGCTCATTGGCAGGGTTTTGGGTTATACCACAACTGCCTATCTGACACCGGATGGCACGTATCAGGAAAATGCCCTGCAAACAAGGCTTGCAAAACAGTACACTTACGGACTTTATGCCCAGGATAGCTGGAAGATAAGGCCGAATTTCACGCTGAACTTCGGCTTGAGATGGCAGCCGCAGACCGCCTTCAGGGCATACAGTTTTGGTATTTATACCAAACTTGAAAATCCTGACCAGGTTTACGGAGTATCCGGAAAAGGAAATCTCTTCAAACCCGGAACGCTTACCGGCACAGTGCCACGGGTAGTCCCGATGGGTGAGGGTGAAAAAGCTTACCCGGACGACCTGAATAACTTTGCCCCAAGCGTCGGAATAGTCTGGAGCCCTGAATTCAACGAAAAAGGCTTCTGGCGGTTCCTCTTTGGCGGAAGCGGACAGAGTGTTTTGCGCGGAGGATATTCTGTCTCTTTCGTTCGCGAAGGGTTCAACATTCTTGAAAGCATCAATGGCGCCAACCCGGGTGGTTCGCGTTCACTAAGCCGCAGCCTTGCGCTAGGTAACCTGACAGTAGGAACAAACCTGCGCGATCCGAACAATCCGAATTTGACTCCCGCGCCCGGACTAATTGGTACAAAACCGGTATTTCCGATAACGTTGACTACTGCTGACTCTACTAACGCTTTTGATCCAAACTTGAAGACTGGCATGGTACATTCCTTCAGTTTTGGCTACCAGCGCGAGATCAACAGAGATACAGTTGTCGAGGTCCGATATGTTGGAAACCGCGGAGTTGACCTCTGGCGGCAGACCAATATCAATGAATTCAACACGATCGAAAACGGTTTTGCAGATGAATTCAAAAAAGCTCAGGCCAATCTTTATGCAAATATCGCAGCCGGCCGTGGAGCATCATTTGCGTACTTTGGGCCAGGTACCGGAACGGTTCCATTGCCGATAATGCTGGCGTATTTCAATACACCAGCAAATTATGATCCAAGCAATCCTGCTAGATATGCCGCGGCGAATTTTACAAATACAACCTTGGTAGCGGCATTATCCAGGAATGCACCGAATATTTTTGCATTCTCCGGAACGAGCTTTGAAAACAATGCAACGCGAAGGAATAATGCAATCGCAAATGGCTTGCCAATAAACTTTTTCTACGTCAACCCAACCACCGGTGTTAATGGATCATTCATAGTAGAAAACACTTTGAAGTCATGGTATGACGCCGGAGTTGTCGAGGTAAGAAGAAGGCTTTCGCAGGGATTGAGAATTCAGGCCAGCTACACGTTCTCTAAAGCACAGAGCGATGGATATGCTTCGAGCAGCGTAGTATTTGCCTCATATTCGCTAAGGCCCGATGGCCTGAAACTTGCGAAAAATGTACAGGCATTCGATATCAGGCATAACTTCAAATTCGATGCTACATACGACCTACCATTCGGTAAAGGCAAAACTTTCTTTACCGGTGCAAATGGTTTCGTAGATGCATTGGTTGGCGGCTGGTCATTGATACCCGTAATACGTTGGCAGAGCGGATCTCCATTCTCATTCGGCAATGTACAGCTTGTCGGAATGACCAAGAAAGAGCTACAGAAGGCAATCGGTGTTTACAAAAATACGGTCATCAATGGGGTTGAAGTAGTAACATACTTGCCCGCCGATATCATTGTAAATACCCAAAAAGCCTTTGATATAAGCGTGGCGAATACCGCAAACAACGGCTACGGAACCACTTTCGGAACAGGCGGCCCGACTGGCCGTTTCCTTGCTCCGGCAGGCTATGGAAACTGCATTCAACGTTATGCAGGTGAATGCGGGTTTAATAACCTGATTGTTTACGGGCCGAGTTATTTCAAGATTGACTCGACTCTAATCAAAAAATTCCGAATCGGCGAAAAACGCAGTATTGAGCTAAGGGTAACTGCCCTGGATCTGTTGAATGCTCCAAACTTCCGTGTAGGAGGTTGGGGAGTCGACACTGTTTCAGTGGGTGTAGGCGGATCAACCTTTGGCCAGATGGGCAATGGCTCTGCTTACCAGGACGTTTCGACCACAAACGACCTGGGCGGCAGGCAAATAGACCTCATGCTGCGTATTTATTTCTGATTTTAGGTTTTCCTCTAAAATTAGAGGCGAAAAATCAACTTAAACTAAATATGAATTGCCGCTTGGACGATGCCGGGCGGCAATTTTTTGCGTGTTTTTCGGGAGATCTTTTCTCGGGTTTTGGGCTTTTTCCAGTATTTTTGGGTTATTTAAGTGTAAAGTGTTCCTTTTTGGCGTTTAATTTTAATCGTGAATTTGCTCAAAGTGGCTTAACACTCTAAATTATTGCTTTCAGGGAATTGAAAGAAGATCTTACTAGGTAATCCAACAGAAAATAATGAGGATAGCAATTCTAAGCTCGGAGGCGGCTCCATATTCGAAAACTGGCGGCCTTGGCGATGTTGCAGGAGCATTGCCAAAAGCCCTGAAGAAAATCGGCGAGGACGTCTGCCTGATCACACCTTTTTACCGCCAAACCTCGCCTGATCTTATAAAGGGAGTAGCAATCCCGCAAATGACCTTCAAATGGAGGGGAGAAGACGTAGCAGCAAGAATACTTTACAGCGATGCCTGCGGCGCCCCGACATTCCTGGTTGACCATCAAAGCCAATTTTTTCGTGATTCCATTTACGGTTATGGCGAGGATTACGAGCGATTTGCTTTTTTTTCCAGGGCTGCGCTGGTTCTTCTCAGGAGTCTTGGAAATCCACCGGACATAGTACACCTGAATGATTGGCATACAGGCTTTGCCGCAGCAGAGCTTAACGAGAGCAGAAATTTTGACCATTTTTTTCAAAAGACAAAAATAATTTTTTCTATCCACAACATGGCTTATCAGGGAATTTTCGATCCAAACGAGTTGTGGAAAATTGGCTTTGGGAGTGAGTTTGCAAGAAGTTCATTTGCGCTGAATGGAGCGGCATCAGCTCTGAAAGCGGGGCTGATAGCCAGCGACTGGCTCTCGACAGTATCGCCAAGATATGCCGAGGAGATTCAAAGCTCGGAATATGGCTTTGGCCTGGAGTGGCTGGTTAGCAGAAGGAAAAACCGCCTGCTTGGCATTACTAATGGGATTGACTATGAAATATGGAATCCGGCAAATGACACTTTGATTCCGGCTAATTACAGTCTGGAGGACATGACGGGAAAAGAGATCTGTAAAAAGGCACTTCTTGAGAAATTCAGTCTTCCAGTAAATACAGACAGGCCTGTAATTGCAAGCATTTCGAGGCTGACTGCACAAAAAGGCATCGAACTGATTATGCAGTCGGTTGCTGACCTGCTGTCAAGTGGAGCCTACATTATTGCACTTGGTTCGGGCGAGAAAAGATATGAGGATTTTTGGCAGTCTTTGCGGGATTATGCGCCGAGGCAGGTAGGAGTTTTTATCGGGTACAACGAGGAACTATCTCACCTGATCGAGGCCGGCGCTGATATTTTTTTGATGCCTTCAAAATTCGAGCCTTGCGGACTAAATCAGATGTATTCACTAAGATACGGAACTATTCCGGTAGTAAGAGATGTTGGCGGGCTCCACGATACTGTAGAAGACTGGAACCCGGTAGAACTGACCGGCAATGGATTCAAATTTCAAAATTATTCCGGTACGGCAATGATTGAAAAGGTCTATGAAGCTATTTATGCCTGGGCAGATACGGATAGCCTCAATGCCCTAAGGCGAAATGGAATGGCAATTGACAATTCATGGGAAAATTCTGCCCGTAAATATTGCGGGCTATATCAACTTGCTGCCAGAGGATGAAAATTACACGCGGCTGAAGAAGCATGATCGGCCGAAAAGTAATTAATTTTTATCATTCCTCAAAAAATTGTTCGAGGCCGGAAGCGTTCTTTAGTCAAAAATGATTTTGCTGAATAAATTTGCGGCTGATCGAATAGCCGTTGCGTGGCAAGGTTGATAAAATATAGGGGTTTAGCATAGTTTCATTTTCTTCAATTTATGATCATTGTAATAATCGGTGCCCAATGGGGCGATGAAGGCAAAGGCAAGGTAGTTGACCTTTTAGCCAATAGATTCGACATTGTAGCCAGATATCAGGGCGGACATAATGCCGGCCATAGCGTTTATGTCGGAGAGAAGGCTTTTGTATTAAGGCTTTTGCCGTCAGGAATAATACATCAGGATAAAACGTGCGTTTTGGGTAATGGGATGGTGGTAGATCCCAAAGCATTTTTCGAGGAAATCGACCAGATAGCAGAGCAGGGAATAGAAGTATCGCCTGCAAGATTGAAAGTTTCTTCCCGAGCGCATTTGATAATGCCTTATCACAAAGCACTCGATCACACCTCGGAGGAAAGGCTTGGAAATGAGAAAATCGGTACTACGCTGAGAGGCATAGGCCCGGCCTACGAAGACAAAGCAGGAAGACGTGGTATCAGAGTTGCAGATGCCCTTAACGGAGAGGTGTTACGGGCCAGAATCGAGCGAAACTTAGAGGAAGCAAACAGGATAATAGTTCTTTACGGGCATCAGCCACTTCGTGCTGATGAGATTTATGAGGAAATCGCGCCGCTGATCGAAAGATTGCGGCCATTCGTCTGCGAGACGTCTAATTTCCTTGCAGAAGCACGTTCAAACGGGAAAAGGATCCTGCTCGAGGGCGCGCAGGCAACGCTGCTTGACGTTGACCACGGGACGTATCCTTACGTAACGTCATCGAATCCAACAGCAGGTGGTGCATCTGTAGGCGCAGGAATTCCGCCGCATCACATTACCGGAGTTTTGGGGATTGTCAGAACTTATGCAACAAGGGTTGGCGAAGGCCCTTTTCCAACGGAAATGATCGAGGATGAGCAGGAAATCGCAGACCTGATCCGTCAGCGTGGGAACGAATACGGCTCGGTAACAAGGCGGCCGCGTCGCTGCGGCTGGTTCGATGCTGTGGCGACCAGATATGCTGCCGAGCTAAACGGGTTCGATTCGATTGCCTTGACCAAGCTCGATGTACTGGATACCTTGGATGAAATCAAAGTATGCGTCAATTATGAAATTGATGGCGAGACAATAAATACTTTTCCTGCAGTTTCAAATAACCTACGCAGGATAAAACCCGTGTATAAAGTTTTGCCAGGGTGGCGGACAGCGACCGTCGGCATAAGGGATTTTAACGAGCTGCCTGAAAATGCCCAGAACTATGTCAAATTCCTTTCGCAGCAAATCGGCGTTGAGATCGGCCTGATTTCAACCGGCCCTGAAAGAGAGCAAACGATTTTAATGAAAGAATCAATTATGGAAGGTTGGTTCAAAAACTAGGTATTTATTGCTTAACAAGGAATTCTTTACTCTGGCACTTGCCATAAGCTGGTTTGGTTTGTAAAATGATAGTTTTCGTAGCCGGCCAAAGCGTTATAGAATTTGGACGGTGAGCAAAAAGTTTGTCGGTCCGATAGCTCAGTCGGTAGAGCAACTGGCTTTTAACCAGTGGGTCCCAGGTTCGAATCCTGGTCGGATCACCACCCTCTTAATGAAAGCAACGGGAAACAGTCCGTTGCTTTTATTATTTTGATCGTTGCTTTTTT
>DATLZX010000243.1:0-2146 GCA_035573795.1 Pyrinomonadaceae bacterium
GATCTCGCTATCAACAATGCGCGAATAGTTGACGGAACGGGAAATCCCTGGTTTATAGGTTCGGTAGGCGTTAAAAATGGTCGGATCGCCTTGATTACCCGCAGTTATATTTCCAATGCCGATCGGGTAATAGATGCCGGCGGGCTTGTGCTGGCTCCCGGTTTCATTGACGTACATACTCACACGGAAGATATTTTCAATAACCCTTCGGCCGAAAACTTCATACGCATGGGAGTTACGACCCTGGTAACCGGCAATTGCGGCAGCTCTACGACTAACGTCGCAGCTTTTTTAGGGCGTTATCAGACCCAGCCACTTGCCGTAAACCTTGCAACGCTGATAGCTCACGGCTCAGTTAGGGCAAAAGTGATGGGATTGGATAACCGAGCCCCAACGGCCGAAGAGCAAAAGGCAATGGACGAGCTTGTCGAAAAAGCCATGCGGGATGGAGCAGTCGGGCTTTCAACAGGCCTTATCTATGTACCGGGAACATTCGCCAAAACCGAAGAAATAGTTGAACTAGCCAAAATAGCCTCCCGCTACGGCGGAGTCTATGCAAGCCATATCCGCAGCGAGGGAAACGAGGTGGTTGATGCTATTAAAGAGGCTATAAACATCGGCGAACAGGCAAATCTACCCGTAGAAATTTCGCATTTCAAGATTTCCAGCAGAAAGCTTTGGGGGCAAACACCCGTAACGATTGGATTGGTGGAAGAGGCCAGAAAGCGCGGCCTGCAGGTTACGGTTGATCAATATGCTTATACAGCTTCCTCGACCTCGCTTGACGCAAGAATGCCAAACTGGGCAATTGCCGGCGGACGTGAAGAAGGCAAAAAACGGCTAGAAGATCCGGCGACACGCAAAAAGATTATCGAGGAAATGAAAGAAGGCCTGAAAAAGTCCAAATTCAAGGATTATGAATTTGCCTATGTGGCAAGTTATGGCCCGAACCCTGAATTCAATGGAAAAAATATCAAGCAAATCGCAAAAATAGCCCGCGGCAGGGATAAACTCGATGACCAGATCGAGCAGATCTTTGAAATGTATAAAAATGGCGGCGCCGGAATGGTTTACCGTGTTATGGATGAGCAGGACGTTCAGAACATAATGAAGCAGCCATTTACGATGATCGCCTCTGATAGCGGTGTCAGACGCTTTGGATCAGGCGTTCCGCACCCGCGCGGCTATGGTAACAACGCCAGAGTGCTCGGACACTACGTAAGGGATCTGAAAATCATCACATTGGAAGATGCTATAAGAAAAATGACTTCCCTGCCGGCGCAAACATTCGCCCTGAGGGATAGAGGGCTTATCAAAGAAGGCTTTGCGGCAGATTTCGTGCTATTCGACGATACAAAAATAGCTGATACGGCCACTTTCGAAGCTCCTCATCAATACCCTATAGGCATTTCAGCCGTGATTGTAAACGGAGTCGTTGTTTTTGACGGAGTCAAGATGACCGGACAAATGCCAGGGCAACCGCTCTACGGCCCCGGGAAGGCGAGAAACAATTAAATCCTTGAAATCGCCGTCAGGCTCAGAAACGAATTCCATCATTTGTCCGCTGGCCGGATGCCTCAGGGTAAGGCTCCAGGCATGAAGGAATAACCTCGAGGCCTTTTTCCCTCCGCGTTCGGTATCGCCAAGAATCGGGCAGCCTGCGGCAGCGCAGTGAATTCTCAGTTGATTGGTTCTGCCCGTTACACATTCCAAAAGCAAAAGGCTAAGGGCGGGCGACCTTTCGAGTACTTTAAATCTGGTCAGAGAGGGTTTCCCGTTTTCTGATACAATCCACATTTTTTTAGCGGCATCGCGAATTATCGGAAAACGGAACTCGCCCTCTTCTGCTTCAATAGTCCCATCAACCACTGCAAGGTATTTTTTTATAACCTTTCTTTGCTGAAACTGAAGCGAGAGCTTACGGTGCGCCCTTTTTGTCTTTGCAATTACCAAAACTCCTGAGGTATCCAGGTCAAGCCGATGCACCAGGCCGGGGCGTTTGTAAGATTTAAGCTCGGCATCATCGTCGAGGAAAATCGTATGAAAGTTTTCAAGGCCGATTTTTTCTGATGACGGCATTGCCGACCGGTGATTTGCGATTCTGCCTGAGCTGAAAAATTGATTTTCGCAAAAAAGGTCACGGTTT
>DATLZX010000244.1:0-5226 GCA_035573795.1 Pyrinomonadaceae bacterium
GCCCTTGCTGCATCATCCATACTTCTGATAGCCCTGGCGATGGTGATAGTAATGGGGCAAAACTCCTGGCTTTCTATAAAAGAATTTGGCCTCTGGTTTCTGATAGGCAGGGTTTGGGACCCAATCAAGGGCGAGTTTGGATCTCTGCCATTTGTTTGGGGAACGGTAGTTTCATCAGTTCTGGCATTGGTTATCTCGGTTCCGCTTTCTATTGGTGTAGCGATTTTCCTGGTTGAGCAGGCTCCGAAATATCTGGCCCGTCCTGTAGCCTTCCTAGTAGAGTTGCTGGCCGCAATTCCTTCTGTTGTATATGGGTTGTGGGGAATATTCGTTTTGGCTCCTTTGATGAGGGAAAACATCCAGCCGATTCTGGCGTCAGTTTTAGGCTGGACGCCATTTTTCAGCGGAACGCCTACGGGAATCGGGATGCTGACCGGAGGAGTGATCTTAGCGATAATGATAACGCCGATAATAACGGCCGTTACCAGAGATGTTCTCGAGGCAGTGCCGATGACGCAAAGAGAGGCATCGCTTGCATTGGGAGCAACCAAATGGGAGACAACAAAGATAGTACTTGCAAATGCCTCATCCGGAATTGCAGGTGCGGTAATCCTTGGGCTGGGCCGAGCCGTCGGCGAGACGATGGCAATAACGATGGTCATCGGCAATCGTCCCCAAATCAGCCTTTCTTTATTCGAGCCCGGTTACACTATCGCTTCAGTCATTGCAAATGAATTCACCGAGGCGACAGGTGATCTGTATCTGAGCGCATTGATAGAGCTGGGACTGATACTGTTCCTGGTTACATTCATCATCAACGGAATCGCTAAGCTGCTGATAATGTCAGTAGCGAGGCGGTCAGGCGTCCATGCACATTGAAAATTTTGCAGATTAATTTTTTAAGGAAAAAATAAGAAACTCCGGAAAAATAACAAACTGAAGAAAGCCTTGATTGTAATAAGCCAACAATAACGTTAAGAAAAAATGGAGTTGCGGAAAATAACCAATTTAATAATGACCACGCTGACGGCCGTTTGTGCGTTGGCTGTCGTCGGTATTTTGCTCGTAATTCTGGGCTTTATTTCTTACCAGGGTCTTTCATCAATCAGTTGGGAATTTTTGGTTGATACACCGAAACCGGTCGGAGAGGGCGGAGGAATCGGCAACGCCATACTCGGTTCTGTAATCCTGCTTAGTTTGGCATCGTTGATCGGGATACCCGTCGGGGTAATGGTAGGTACTTTTCTTTCAGAGTATGGCACAGGCTGGTTTGGCTCGATTGTCAGGTTTGTTGCTGATACGATGATTGGCATCCCTTCGATAGTTTTCGGGGTGTTCATATACGCTTTGGTGGTGCTAAAGCAGGGATATTTTTCGACTCTTGCAGGCTCGCTTGCTTTGGCCCTGATTATGATACCAATTGTATCCAGAACTACAGAAGAAATGGTCCGTCTGGTACCGCAGGCAATGCGTGAAGGAGCGCTGGCGCTCGGGGCTCCACGCTGGCGCGTAACTACTGACATCGTTTTGCCGGCTGCCCTGACCGGAATCGCTACCGGTGCGATGCTGGCCGTAGCGAGAGTTTTGGGCGAAACCGCGCCGCTTCTTTTTACTGCATTCGGCAGCCGCTTTTACAATATCTATCTCGATGAGCCGATGGCGTCTTTGACCGTACAGATCTACAACTATGCAATATCACCATTCGACGAATGGCACGAAAAGGCCTGGGCGGCAACACTTATACTTATCGTGATGATACTCGGCATCAACATAGCCGTAAGATATCTGACCCGTAGAAGATTTTGATGCCGAAAGCAAAGGGCGGACATATCAAAGAGTGGCTTTTTGGAGGAAGGTTCCTTGTAAAAGCAAGATTTATTTGTAAACACAAGATTTTGTTGGAGGACTGAGAACTCTGTGGGGGCTATGTAGGCCTTTAAATTATGGAGAATAAAATCAGGATTAGGAATTTAGATTTTTTTTACGGCAGCGCGCAGGCTCTATACGATATCTCGCTCGAGATTCCGGAGCGGGAGGTAGTAGCTTTTATCGGGCCTTCAGGCTGCGGCAAATCTACGCTGCTCAGGACACTGAACAGGATGAACGATACAATTACCGGAGCAAGCGTTCGCGGTACGGTTGAGATTGACGGGATGAACATTTACTCGCCGGGAACCGACGTAGTAAAACTCCGAAGAAAAGTAGGAATGGTTTTTCAAAAATCCAACCCTTTCCCCAAATCTATTTTTGAAAATATTGCCTACGGCATAAGAATAAACAGAATACATTCAAGCAGGGAAGATTTAAACAACAGGGTAGAGAAAGCTTTGCGGGATGCCGCACTCTGGGACGAGGTCAAGGACAGGTTGCATAGCTCTGCATTCGGCCTTTCGGGCGGGCAGCAGCAAAGGCTTTGTATAGCAAGGGCTTTGGCCGTAGAGCCGGAAGTGATTCTGATGGATGAACCGGCCTCCGCCTTGGACCCGATTGCCACACAAAAGATCGAAGAATTGGTGGTAGGCCTAAAGAGCAAATATACGATCGTTATCGTAACTCATAATATGCAGCAGGCAGCGCGGGTATCCGGTCTGACCGCATTTTTCATGCTCGGTAAACTCATCGAATACAACACAACGCAGAAGATATTCCAGAATCCGGATGAAAAACTGACCGAGGATTATATAACCGGCCGGTTCGGTTAATAGATTACATAAATTTACGTCTGCTCTCGAGAATTAGTGATAAAATAAATGTTTTTCGCCTGGTGCGGCCAAAGCATCTGCTGGCAGGAAAAAGCAAAGAGACTTTAGAAAAAATAATTTTTGAAATGGAACGTAGAATAATAGACCAACAACTTGATCTGCTTCGCGATAAAATCCTGCTGCTTGGCGGGGCAACAGAGGCGGCTGTGCAGCGAGCTATGCGTGCCCTTGTCGAAAGGGATAATGAGCTGGCAAAGCAGGTACTGGAAGACGACAAAATCATTGATCAGATGGAGCTAGAAATTGATCGGCTCAGTATTGAAATACTGGCTCTGCAGCATCCGGCCGCGCATGATCTGAGGTTTGTAATTTCAGTTGCCAAAATCACACCGATTTTGGAACGCATCGCTGACCATGCCAGCAGTATTGCCGAAGCCGCCCTGATTCTCAATACTGAACCGGCGCTCAAAAATTACGTTGACTTTCCGATAATGGCACAGACAGCGGCTGAAATGCTACGTTCGGCTCTGGATGCATTTACCAATGAGGATTCGAACCTCTCCAGACAGATTATCGAAAGGGACAAGGAAATTGACCGAAGCTACAAAAGGGTTTTCAATGAATTGCTGGAAATGATGATTGACAACCCATCGGCAACTACCGGAGCGGCTCATCTGCTCTTTGTCGCCAAGCACCTCGAACGGATCGGGGACTATGTAAAAGATATCTGCGAGCTCAACGTTTACCTGAGAGAAGCTGCATTTATCAAGCACAGCTCGGGAAAAGATACTCAGGATAAAGAAAACGCCGACTAGAAAAACGCTGCAAAGTGTAGGATTTAAGCCCGGTGTGACCGATCTGCAAAGATACTGCACATAAGCATAAAATGCTGCAAAACAAGGGCTTTAAGCCCTGCAATAAGGTAAATTAAGCCGGGATTGCCGCTTCTGAAAACACTAAGTTTCAGACAAATACGAATTTACCTAAGCTAAGCAGGTCTGCTCCGGTTCATAAGAAAAAGATGGTTGCAAAAGCTTGCCTTTAGACAAGCAAAAGCGCCATCATTTTTATTATAAGGGAAAGATTATGTTATCAACCGCACTCAGCGGCCATGCATTGGAAGAATATCTCTCGCTAGATGAAGGCCAAATTGCAGAACGCATTGAAAATGCTCGCAAAACCCTGGGCAAAAAGGTAGTAATCCTTGGCCATCATTACCAGCGCGATGATGTTATCCGCCATGCTGACCTCACAGGCGATTCATATCAGCTTTCGGTAATGGCCTCGCGTACTCCCGCAGATTTCATAGTTTTCTGCGGAGTACATTTTATGGCAGAGTCTGCCGACATACTTGGCAGGGACGACCAACGCGTGATTTTGCCCGACATGGGCGCAGGATGTTCGATGGCTGACATGGCGACGATCGAGCAGGTAGAGGATGCCTGGCAACAGCTCGAAGAAATCGGGGTTTTGAAGAGCCGGGTCGCCCCGATTACCTATATGAACTCCTCGGCAGCTATCAAGGCATTTTGCGGGAAAAACGGCGGCGTCGTTTGCACTTCTTCGAATGCCGTCAAGCTCTTCGATATTTACCTGAAAGAATATGACAAGATGTTTTTCTTTCCTGACCAGCATCTTGGCCGGAATACCGGCGCAAAGTTCGGTATCCCGCTGGATAAAATGGTGGTTTGGGATCCGCACGAAGAGCTCGGCGGAAATACTGAACAGGCACTGCATGAGGCGAAACTGATTTTATGGCGTGGGCATTGCTCCGTTCACGGAAGGTTCAAGGCCTGGCATGTTGATAAAATCCGCGAGCAGGTGCCGGGCATAAAGGTGCTTGTACACCCTGAGTGTATCCGCGAAGTGGTAGAAAAAAGCGATCTTGACGGCTCGACCAGTTTCATAATCAAGACTGTTGAGGAATCTCCTGCTGGCTCGAAATGGGCTATCGGGACTGAGGTAAACCTGGTCAACCGGCTCAAACAAAGGTTTCCGGATAAAGAGATACATCTTTTGGCACCAGATCTTTGTATGTGTGCGACAATGTTTCGCATAGCGCCTGAAAATCTTGCCTGGGCAATGGAAAACCTGACAGACGGTATTGTGGTCAATGAGATAATTGTTGATGATGATACAAAGCATTTTGCAAACGTTGCACTGGAGCGGATGATCAGGCTAACGGAAAATCCCAGGGATTGAGAATCTCTAAGGATTTATATCTAAAGGGGTTAAGATTTAAGGGTATAAAAGTTAAATCCTCGGGATTTATAAAGGAAAGGTCTTCTATAAACTGATGGCGAAGTTAAAAGACAGCTTGCCGGACAATGTAGCCGGTAATTTTTACGTTGACAGAAGCTGCATTGACTGCGACGTATGCCGGGATACCGCGCCGGCCAATTTTCGACGAAATCACGAAAAGGCGTATTCATACGTCTATAAACAGCCCGAAAGTGAAGAAGAGCTTCGCCTATGTATCGAGGCAATGAATGCTTGCCCGGTCGAGGCTATCGGTGATGATGCT
>DATLZX010000245.1:0-2305 GCA_035573795.1 Pyrinomonadaceae bacterium
TTACCCTGCGGGTCAGTTACTACTCCTTCTATGCTTCCAACCGCAGTCTGTGCAAAAGCTGCGGTAGAGAAAAAAAGGAGGAGAATGAACAAGTTAATGAGTTTAAGACTTCTCATTTTTACCTCCTACTGGGGATTGGGAATTTTGAAAATCACAGCCACACATTACATACAGTTATAAGCACTGTTAATTTATAAATGGCTGTAATTTATTTAGAAGGCAAAAAAGGTGCCACTTAAATGCAAGAGGATAAGGTCAATGATATGAACAGTTTAGAGGGAATATTATCGAAAGGAGTTAAGGCAAAGGTATACAAATTTTTGTTTTTAATTCAATTTTTTGAATAAATGAGCGTAGAAAATCCACTAAAAGAATCATCACTTAAAGCAGATGCACGGAACCGCAATCACAGATTTGTTGAAAAAAGTTTGCCCATTTATCGAATAGATGGCTTCAATTTATTTGGCACTTTTAAATTTATTAACGGGCTTTGCTGAAATGTATTGCAGAATGCCGCAATCAGCTATTTTTTAAGGACTAGCCAAGTATTATCAACTGCAGAAATAAGCTGGCAGATCTTAAATCAAGCAGGGGCTGTCTGCCTTGAAGCCAGCAAGTGGTCCAAAATGCTCTTTTCGCGATAATCGAAAATTCTGTCTAATTGAAGCTTGATCAAAGGCAGGGCTAAATCACCCAGAGGTTCTAGCGGCAGACGGTACCGAACGCAGTCCTCCATCAGGGTGACTTGATCATTAAGCTTGGTAAAACGGTGTAGATGTATCCACTGCTTGTAGGGACCGCTAAGCTGGGTATCCTCAAACTCATACGGCGGGTTCCATTTAGTAATCTTTGTTTTCCAGTAAATAGGAATGCACCAAAGCGAAAGGCGATACTCGATCAAAGTTCCAAGCCCGATTTCGATGGGAAGAGGCGTCAGAATTTGAAAATTCAGCTCTCGTGGAGTGATTTTCTCAAGATTCTCCGCGTCAGAAAAAAAGGTAAAAACTTCTTCTAGCGGTAATTCGATTGTCTGTTTACGCTCAAGAATGTATTCAGCCATAACGTAATGTTTTCGCAAAATACAAGCGTTTTGGATGCAACTCTGACCGGCATTACTCCACACCTCGCGGTTTAATTGAGTGAGGTTTAATTTAGTGAGGTTAATTTTTTGCGGCTGCTGCAGGTTAATTCCAGGAGCCAATCAGTTCTTTCGGCACAGGGTTATCGGCCGTTTCTGCCTGCCAGTAAATAGTAACGATCCACCATCTTTTGCCGTCAAAAAACAACTGAAAGCTGTTTACACCACGGGCAAAAGGTGCCTTGTCTGAGGCAGTCCTGAAGGATGCGTAAGCCGAAAAAACATGAGCAATATTGCCATACTGCATTGTTTTGCGCCCTATCTCGCGTTCAAAAAAGCCGTTTTTCTTGAAAAATGGATCTGTCTGCTGGATGTAATCTTCAGGCGAGAGCACACGCAGCCTGAGTTCATTTGTCTGAGGGTTTTTGCCTACTGCTATGAGCCTTGCACCATCATAAAACAGAGAGCGAAAAAGTGCCCAATTTCGCTCGGCACCAGCCTCACCTGAAATGACTTCGTAAGTTGTTTTGATGGCGCTGTCTAGAGTTTTCATCTTGTCGGAGGGGTCGGCTGCTGCACCCTGTTGAGCTTTTGCAGAGGCAATCGCTGAAAGAATCAAAAGCAGTAAAGAGATTTTGGTTTTCATGGCTAATTTTACGCACTCTGAGCCAGTATTGTTTCCGTAATTTTTTTACGGCGTTGAAATTACAGGATTGCTGATTTATCAGCTTATTTACTGCCTGAATGATTTCAATTACAGTTATTTGTTTTCAATTTCGATTTTGCTTTCTATCCTGTCCTGGCTTACACGATCCCAATCGCGGAAAAAATCAAGCCCGGTCTTACTCTCGATAAATCGAATTGTGGTGGCATACATTCTCCAATCGTTTTTCTCGATTCCGTTTTGATTCGGGATATCCACTGCAATTATTCTAGCCCGCGGATCAGAGGGATCAGGCTCAAGGCCTTTCGGCATCAGGACGACTATCTTCCAGCAATTGGTTGGAACTGTAACCTTGTTTTTCAACCTGCCTTGCTCGCCATAAACTCCGGCTATCTG
Source organism: Pyrinomonadaceae bacterium (assembly GCA_035573795.1). Lineage (GTDB taxonomy): Bacteria > Acidobacteriota > Blastocatellia > Pyrinomonadales > Pyrinomonadaceae > OLB17. Next base: position 2,139 of record DATLZX010000245.1, read on the forward strand.
ATATGCATCCATTCCCCGACGCACCTGGCGCCGAATGTAAGACTCCAGGTCTTCCCAAACGAATTGATTCAATGCCGGTCGCTGCGGGACTATGTTTGTCATGTAAAAAGTCTCAAGGTTTGCATTTTTGTCAGCAAAGCGGTCCGCACTCGGTACTAGATGTCCCC
>DATLZX010000246.1:0-7449 GCA_035573795.1 Pyrinomonadaceae bacterium
GAAACACGTTCGGCACATCTTGAGGAATACAGTTTTGCCATGGCTGCTTCTTTGACAAAAGGCCGCCCTGCATCCTTGAGCCGTGCAGCATTGTAAACCAACAGTCTGGCAGCCTCGATTTCCAAAGCCATTTCAGCAAGCTGAAACTGAACTGCCTGGAAACTGTTGATTGATTTTCCAAACTGCTCGCGTTCTGCGGTATATTTCAGAGCAGCCTCATAAGCACCCTGGGCGATACCAAGCATCTGTGCTCCGATACCAATCCTGCCTTCATTAAGCGTTTCTATTGAAACTTTGTATCCTTTGCCGATTTCACCCAGAACATTTTCTTTTGGCACCTTGCATTTGTCCAGGATCAACTCAGTTGTAGAAGAAGCACGGATACCCAGTTTATCTTCCTTTTTGCCAACCGAGAATCCTTCGAAACCTTTTTCGATTATAAAGGCAGTAATTCCTTTGTAGCCTGCTTCAGGATTTATGGTTGCAAAAAGAATGAAAATATCGGCTTCATTGCCATTGGTAATCCAGAGTTTCTGTCCTGATATTTCAAAGTAGTCACCGCAATCTACGGCTCGAGTTTTAAGGGCAAAGGCATCAGAGCCTGAGCCTGCCTCACTTAGTGCATAGGCTCCAACGCCGGAGGAAGCAAGCTTAGGTAAATACTTCTTTTTTTGCTCATCGGTTGCCCAACGCAGCATAGCATTGGTAACCAAGGTATTGTGGACATCTACAAAAACCGAAACGCTTGCATCAACTCTGGCCAATTCCTCGATCGCAATTATTGCATTGAAAAAGGTAGAACCTGCTCCGCCAAATTCTTCCGGCGTTTCGATTGCCATTAGCCCTAGTTCGAAACATTGTTTGATTATAGCCTGGCTGATTTTTCCGGCCTGCTCCATTTCTTCGATATGCGGCTTGATTTCGCCTTCGGCAAATTCTCTCACCGAGGAGCGGAACATCTCTTCTTCTTCACTGATTGCCGTAAGTGGATTAAACATCTGCGCTGTGGCTGTAGCGGTACTCATAATTGTTTCCTAAATAGAATTTATAGCTAAATGTGAAAAGGATAATATTTTTAAATTGAAAAGTAATCTGTGAAACTGTAATTCGATATATTTCTATCAAATAATGCAATTAGAGCAATTTGATTTTTTGCAAAGCTGGCCAAATTCATATTGAAATGGCCAACTTTGTCATAATTCGATATTTCTAATAACATTTTAATTTGCAAGCTGTATTTAGGCAAAAACAAAGTGCTGACCCAGAACCCGCCACAAACAGATAATCAGACCGAAATTAAGCAGCCGGCCAGTCATAAGTTAAAAATTTTGGGTTTGATACTTACGATTGGTGGAGTAGTGCTGTTTTTTTACTTTGTTCATTCGGTAGGGGCACGGGAGATTTATACAAACATTATTGAATTTGGTATCTGGGGCTTTGCATTTATTTTATTTATTTATGCAGTCAGAATTGCAATACGTGCCTTTTGCTGGACGCTAACGGTTTATGAGCCCTTCGCTTTATCTTTTAAGGATGCAGCCGTTGCAGTAATCATCGGAGAGGCTCTGAGCAGTATGATACCGCTCGGGATTATCATCAGCGGAACGGCTAAGGCAGTTGCAGTCCGCAAAAAGATTCCGCTTGTGGTAGGCCTTTCATCCATAGCAACGGAGAACCTTTTCTACAGTGTTGCGACAAGCCTGTTTTTGATACTTGGAGCTTATACATTTATCAGAACGACGGCCCTGGATCAAGACCTTGTTTACACGATTGATATCCTGATTGCAATCATCGGGTTGATAATAGTTTTCATAGTATTGCTTGTTTTACGTCAATGGCATTTTGCCAGCGAAACACTTGAAGCGCTTTACCGAAGGGGCATTTTAGCAAAACAGCTGGAACATTTAAGGCTGCAGGCCCGATTATTCGAAAATCTCATTTACGGCTTTTATCGAAGGTACCCAAGACGATTAATACCGTTATTGATCCTGGAATTATTTTTTCATGTATTGGGCGTTCTGGAAGTATGGGTAATTTTGACAAGCTTACTGGGGCAATCAAATTTCTTGTTCTCATTCTTTCTTGAGTCGGTCAGCAGATTGATAACCATCATTTTCAAGCTGGTACCATTTTTGATAGGAGTTGATGAAGCGGGTGCACGGCTTGTAGCAGAAGCGATATCAATTGGTGCAGGCGTTGGAATCACCCTTGCCCTGATACGAAAAGGTAGAATTTTGTTCTGGACGGCGATTGGAATGGTCTTGATACTGCGCCGCGGCTTACGGTTAAGCGATTTGAGGCAAGCGGTTGTTGAAGCAAATAAAGCCTGAGTTGCGGTTGGGTTATCTGGCCTGTTTGCCTGCATACCGTCTATAAACAATTTCCGGAGTGTCGAAATTTTTCCCCAAAGAGATATTGCGCACCAGTCTGATAAATTGCGCCATTGACCATGCCAGAGGAGTTGCTGAACCTGTACCCTCGCCAAACGCGAGCTCAGGTAAAAATCTTTTATCAGGCCTGGAGGGGATTTCGGGCTTATCCCAGACCTGTTCGGGTATCATCAAGCCATCGTTAGCAAATGCCATCAAATGATGTAGCCGGCTCTCAGCTTTTCTGAAAACAGACAGTTTGTCCCCGTAACCTAATTCCAGCAGAAGATTGGCAGACTGTTTGTTCCAGGATTTTTCATTAAACAATGCAAGCTCATATTGTCCCCGCTCGCCGCTGAGCAAGGTCCAGAGCCTGCCTTTACCTGTATATTTTCCGTCCCAGTTCCATCTGCGACCGTCGTCCATCTCACCATAGCCATCATGATTATAGCGATAAAAAGCCGGGCCATTCGGAGTTTCTACCTTCAATAATTGGTCAACTACGATCAGTGACTTTAGTATCAATGGATCATCGGCCCTTCGTATACCCAGCCTGACAAGTTCGAGAAAGCCCGCATCAACAATTTCGTTTTCGATAAAAGTTCCGGCGTTATTATTAAGCTCGATCCTCTCTCTGGCATCAGGCCGGCCGTTTTGGGATATCCTGACATAATAATTCCCATCTCCATAAGGACCGTTGGTCGTCGCCGTCCAATTCTCAATGTTTCTCTCCCAGTTATCGGCTGTTTGCAAAATTTTTTTCGCAGCAGATGAATCGCCGTTTTTCTGAGCTATATCCGCAGCTGTTACAAGTGCTGCAATTTCGGCCGCAATCGTCGAGGGCGAATAACCTGACTTTTCCTCCCAGCGTTCCTGCTTTGTAGCCGGCCCTGCCCTCAAGATGAATTCAGCAGCAGGTTTTATATGCTTGAAATAAGTTTTTCTATCAAATCGCTTAAGCTGCCAGGCCATGATTATCGGATAGGAGACCTCATCCATCTGCAACGATCCCCAGGCAGAACGTCCATCAAGCCAGGAATTTTGAGGAAAACTGCCGTCACTTTGCTGCTGGACATTGAAAAGAAAATCGAGCGCTCTTTCGGCTGCTGCCCGATCTCCCAAAGCGAGAAATGCTGTAAAAACATGATAAAGATCCCTTGCCCACACGAGGTGATAGCCGCCTCCGACATCTTCATTTGCATTTGCTCCGCCGCCCCACGGTATGCTCAATGAGGCAACATTCGCCCCGCGATGAGTTTTATCTTCAAGTGCTTTTAGGACCATGGCTGCCATTCTGAATTGCGCCTGAAAGGGAGCTTTTACTTTGGGTAATTTCGATAGATAATTTCTCCATTCAGATTCATACAGCCTTTGCAAAAAGAGAAAATTTTTGCCGGCTGAACTTTCTGCCGCAACTTCTGCCTGTCGCCTTGTGCCGCCAAAACCCAAAGCAAATGTTGCTTCGTAATCAGCTTTGAATTTTATCCCGGCAGTAATCGCAACGTTTCCATTTCTAGCTTCGACATAATTAGCGGTTAATTTCCCAAATTTTTTGAGCTGGGATATTCCGTCGTTTTCTCCTGAAAATCCCGCAACGTAATCGGCAAAAGCAGCACCACTTGCCGCCAACGAGCAGAAAATTTTGCCATCGCCAGCTGATAAAAATTTGCTGCCAGCCTGTGCATCATCATGCATTCCTGTATTGGAAATAGAAGGATCTAAATTTACAAACAATTGCTGACTCTTTGATGTTGGCCTGAAGAAAAGTTTGAATACAACAGAATCACTTTGTGGATCGGTTATAAAGATCTTTTCTATCTCCCAGGATGAATCTTTTGCGCGGGTTATTATCCTGAAGCTCAGGGATGAAGGCAATTTTTGCCCAGTCGCACTTTTTTTGGCATTGACTTGTTTGATATTGATTAACTTGCCGTCGGCAGTTCGTGTATAGCGATAATTATTTGTAGAAAAAGGTTCAACAAAAGAATCGGCATCTGATTCGAAGTCTAATTGATTTCTTTCCGCATCAAAAACGATGAACTCCAACGATTGAATATTCGCCGTAGCAACATCAGGATAATAAACATCCGTCAATATGCCACGAGCAACTGTAAACCATACTTTTGACTTCAGATTTACTGCCGTACCGATGGCCTGCTTTCCGGCAGTAAGCCATATTGCATCCATTCCAGGGGCCTTTGGCGCTGCTTGTGGCCACACCAGGCCTGCCATCAGAGTCAGCAGAAAAAGGTTTACTGTCAGATAAGGTTTTATCAGCTGCAAAATGCTTATCCGATTGGACGGATTTGAAAAGAAAGCGGAAAAAGGATTTCTCACAAAGAAATTTGTCGTAACTGGTATAGAACTGAATCTAAGCATTTACCTTATGTCTCCAAAACACCTGGAGCTTAAATTATTTTTCGATTCTGCGTAAAATCTTGAATTCGAATGCATTCAACAAAATGCTGGATGCAGTTATTTCTTTTTCTGCGTTGTCCGAAAGAATATCTTCGAAGGTTCCATTTATTCCTATTGAAGCTTTATAAGGACGGTTAGACAAATTTGCGATGAAAACTATTTTTTCGTTTCCGCCAGACCTTATAAAGCTTACGACCCGTTCGGGATCAGAATTTTTGAGCCATTCCAGCCGTCCTTCTCTTAATGCCGTGCTGTTTTTTCTAAGCGAGATAATTTTGGTAAAGAACTTTTGAAATTCGGGCCGCCGTTCAGCAAATTGCCAGAAAATAGTTCTTTTTTCAAAAAGAGCAGGTGCTCCTGATTCCGTAGTATCTCCTGCTTCCATTCCATTATAAATTAACGGAATACCATCCAGTGCGAAAATAAAAGCCGCTGCAACGAGTGCACCTTTCTCACCAAGGCGGGCTATTGCGCGTCTTTCATCATGATTATCTATGAAACGAAGCCTTAGTGATTGTTCGGGATACTCACTACGCTGTTGATTCCATACCTCCTGAAGTTTAAAAGCCGGTTCACCATCAACAATTACCCTGTCAATTTGATGAAATAATTTCCAAGAGTAATCTGCATCAAAAGCTTTCTGCAGCAATTCGGATTTTTCGGCTTCGGCCAGCCAGAAGGTGTTTTTCTTGACTTTACTGACCTCGGCTCTGGCAGTTTCCCAAAAGTCAGTTGGAATCATGCCTGCAACATCACATCTGAAGCCGTCTACATCAAACTCTCTTACCCACCATTTGAGCATTACAATCATCCAGCTGCGTAATTCTTTGCTGCTGTAATCGAGGCCTGCTACATCACTCCATTCCGGGACAGGCGGTTGTATTTCTCCCTGTGAATTTCTTTTATAAAACTGTGGATGTTGCTTAATCAGTGGATTGTCCCAGGCAGTGTGGTTAAGCACAACGTCAATTATCACTTTGATTCCGAGACTATGCGCCTTGTTCACAAGTTGTTTGAGGTCTTGCGCACTTCCATAATCGGGGTTGATTTTGTAATAATCACTTACGGCATAGGGCGAACCAATCGTGCCTTTGTGTTTCACTTTCCCTATGGGATTTACCGGCATCAGCCAGATCATGTTTACACCAAGTGCTTTAAGCCGGTCGAGATCACTTGTTATTGATTTGAAATCGCCCTTTTCGGAATATGCCCTTTCCCAGATCTGATAAATTACCAAACCGGATTTGTCGGCCCTATCGTTCTGCGCGAGAATCTTTGCAGGAAAGAACACTGCTACGACAAAAAGAATCAATAGAGGTCTCCGCAAAAATGCCTTCCGAAAAAACTCTTTAATTAGTTTCATATTGGCACTATTCTTAACTTTTCATTACTTTTTAACTTATTGCCTTTAATTTATTGCCCGCTCAGCAGAGCCGATGGCTACTTCGTCGCTGCTTTGAGATTCATATGACGCTTTATCGTTGACGAAAACAACGCACACTGCTGCTATCAACAGAGAAATTCCTCCGAGGATAATTACGTTTATCGCTTTACCACCCAGGATGTTGTTATAGATCTCGGGGACTAGAAATGACATTACAACCTGAGGGATGACAATAAACAAATTGAATATTCCCATGTAAACACCCATTCTTTCAGGACGAACCGAGGTTGAAAGTATTACGTAAGGAAGAGCCAATATCGAAGCCCACGCAATGCCGACACCCGCCATTCCAACCAGTAAAAAATATTTGTCTGTAGCAAAGCTGGTTGAGATCAGCCCCAGGCCTCCCAAAATCAAACAAATTGCATGCACTTGTTTTCTTCCGAACCTTTCAGCCAGTGAGGGAATCGTAAATGCGACGAGAAAGCACACAATGTTGTAAAAAGCGAACATAAGTCCGCCCCATTCAGTGCCCTGCTGAAACAACGCCGGGGACACTTTTTCATCCACAGCACCAAAAACATTCGCCGCTACACTTATACCGTAGTATTGCCACATACACGGCAAAGCAAACCAGGTAAAGAACTGCATAATCGCAAGCTGCTTCATCGTAAGTGGCATCTCGCGGATTGCCGAAGCGATCTCACTGAAAAGTGCGGTGATTACCCCGTTTTTCTTTTTTCTTTCGTTAAAGGCTTCTAAATCTTCGGGTGGATATTCCTTTGATGTAATAACCGTCCAAAGGACTGCCAAAAGAAAGAAAACTCCACCTACTGAAAAGGCGATATATGTCGAATAAGGAATGCCGCTGGCCATCACCCCGATAACTCCCATCGCTGTCAGGATAAATGGAAGAGCATTCGCAAGGGTTTGCCCTACACCTATGAAAAATGACTGCATCACGAAACCAAGCGTTCGCTGCTGATCAGGCAGATTATCAGCCACAAAAGCGCGGAATGGCTCCATCGTTATATTTATCGAGGCATCGAGTATCCAAAGCAGTCCTGCTGCCATCCAAACTGCTGATGAATGGGGCATTGCAATCAAAGCTGCACTGGCCAGAATGGCGCCGGCCAGAAAATATGGCCTTCGCCGGCCAAGGGCATTCCATGTCCTGTCGCTCATCGCACCAACGATAGGTTGTACGAGCATGCCGGTAATAGGCCCTGCCAGCCACAGGTAAGGAAGATTAGCCTCACTCGCGCCGAGATATTTGTA
>DATLZX010000247.1:0-2507 GCA_035573795.1 Pyrinomonadaceae bacterium
TTCTTTGAATACGCTCGGAGTCAAGCTTTTACGTACTCCGGTCGGTGACAAATACGTTCTTGAAGAAATGCTCAAAACCGGCAGCGAACTTGGCGGCGAGCAGTCCGGGCATATAATCATAGCCAATTATGGATTGATCGGTGACGGCCTAAAGAGCTCTTTGGCCGTTTTGGCGGCTCTAGGCAGCCTGGACGCCTCGATTGAGGACGTTCTGGCAGACCTTAAGATCTTTCCTCAAAGATTAATAAATATCCCTGTAAGCGAAAAAAGGCCATTTGAAAAGATACCTTCCATTGATGAAGCAATCAAAGAATCGGAAAAAATGTTAAATGGAAAAGGTAGGATAATCGTTCGTTACTCGGGGACAGAAAATCTCGCACGTGTAATGGTCGAGGGCGAGGATGAAAGCCTTGTAAATCAAATTGCGGAAAGAATTTCCTCTGAAATAAATGCAGCCATTGGATTGAAAAATTAAGCCATAAACCAAGCCTTGAATTGATGATCAAAATAAAACTAAGCCCTGCCGAGGTAAATTATCCAATAATTGTAAGGGCCGGACTGCTCGAAGAGTCAGGAAATTGGGCCGCAAGAAGCATCGGAAAAGGTGCAAAACGGGTTGCGATTGTTTCTAACCATACTATTTGGGAACTTTACGGCGATAACCTGAGCAGCAGTCTAAAAAGCGCCGGACTCGAATTCAAAGAGATTTTGTTGCCCGATGGCGAGAAGTATAAATCTCTTCAAACATTGCAAAAAATCCTTTTACAGTTATCCGAAAACAAGCTTTCTCGTGAAGATCTGATAATAGGCTTTGGCGGTGGAGTAATTGGTGATATTACAGGCTTTGCAGCCAGCATCTATTTGCGCGGATGCAATTTTTTGCAGATTCCGACAACTTTACTGGCAATGATAGACGCTTCTGTTGGCGGAAAGACCGGAGTAAATACTGATTTCGGCAAAAACCTTGTTGGAACTTTTTATAATCCAAGAGCCGTTTTGATTGACCCACTGCTGCTGCAAACTCTTGATAAAAGGCAAATCATTGCAGCCTACTGCGAGGCTGCCAAACACGCTCTCCTGGCCGGAGGTCGCCTTTTTGATGAAACTAAGGCCTTTTTACGGTCTTTTCCTGCCGATAGCCTACAGGGTATACCCCGCTCTGTAAAAACGCAGCAGAGAGTCTCTAAACTCATACAACAGCAGATAAATTTCAAAGCCTCCATTATCCGAGAGGATCCATTCGAACAAGCCGGCCGCAGCGACCCTCGGTCCCGCAAAATACTCAATTTCGGCCATACTTTTGGCCATGCTCTGGAACAGGTAACGAATTACAGAAAGCTACTGCATGGAGAAGCTGTGGGATATGGCATGCTTTTTGAATCAATACTTGCAAAAAAACTTGAATTATTGGAAGATCCGGAGCTAGAATTGTTATACGATGTTGTGCGCTCGTGCGGAACATTGCCGCCGCTTGGCACTATTAACATCGCGGAAATCAAAAAAGCAATTTCTTTCGATAAAAAGAAACTGTCTGGCTCAGTGCAATGGGTCCTTCTGAAAAAAATCGGACGGCCTGTGGTAATCAGCCAGTCGCAAATCCCACAGAAAGTTCTGGATTCTGCTCTGGAAGAGTTTTTAAAATAAACACCACCTGAAAAAGAGTTTACATAAGCAAAACCACCATCGAAAATTTCTAGTTTCAAAAGTCTAGCATTCATCGGAGAGGTCAATTTAGCGATGAAGAATATAGAATCAAACCGCACAAACGAGCGCGGCAGCGCCGGCACTAAGTTTTTGATAATCCTCGTACTTGTTGTATTGGCGGCTAACGCCGGATACAACTACATTCCGGTAGCCTATCAAGGGGCAAATTTCCGGCAGGAAATGGATACTGCAGTTGTTAAAGGGCTGGCTGCCTCAGGAGCAATGAGGCCGGTTGACGTTGTAAAAGCTCATATCACCAAAGCAGCGGCAGATAATAATGTGCCAAGCGATGCCCTGATTGAAATAACACCCGGACCGAATTTTGTGCAGGCGCACGTAGCCTATAAAAAGCAGGTAGATATCCTCCCGTTTGGGCTGTACAAATATACCTACGATTTCAATTATACTGCCGTCCCGCAAGGGTATCTTTTGAAAGAATAGCCCTCATAAAGCATAGCCCGCAGCTAGGCAATTGCAAGCGCTGCCCTTACTTTGAGAGGCTGTATCTGGATTAGCCCTGGCGGGGCATCTGCCAACCATGTACTTGGGCAAACTCCACAGGTCGTGCATTTCTCGACTGCCGGGCAAGGTAGGCTCGAGAGTGAATTCAAGGCCTTTTCATGCTCCTGCTTTAAGAAATCGAAAGACAATCCGGTATCAACAATGTTCCAGGGCAGAACTTCGCTGTAATCCCGCCTGCGCATTGTATGAAAAGCCGGATCTATCCCGATTGTGTCAAAAGCTTTCCTGAGATCTCCGGTCCTTGCAGCGTATTCGATAACTTTGGAAATCGTTCGATCGCC
>DATLZX010000248.1:0-2183 GCA_035573795.1 Pyrinomonadaceae bacterium
TTTAGTAATGTTAGGCTTTTTGCCTAAGCCCCGTCAATATAAAAATCAAGCTGAGGTTTTTGATCAAAATATTTAAATGAAAATCACTGAATACGACTTTCACCTGCCGGAAAGGCTGATAGCAAATCAACCAATAAGCGACAGAGCAGCCTCCAGAATGCTTCTTGTTGACAGAGGTAATGCAGTTTTCAGCGACAAGGCCTTTTCAGAAATAACAGAAATTCTCGGGGGAAGCGATACTGTCGTTATAAATAACACAAGGGTGTTCCCTGCCCGTTTACTAGGCGAAACTGAAACCGGTGCTAAGGTAGAGATTTTCTTAATTCGTCAAATTGAGGGAAATGTCTGGCAATCTCTGGCAAAGCCTGCCAGAAGGCTTAAAGTCGGCAGAAATATCCTTTTTGGCAGCGAAATATCCGGCATGGTAGAGGGCAAGAATCAAGATGGCACCATATTGGTAAAATTCACTTTCAAAGGGAATTTTTTCGAAATATTAGAAAGAATTGGCAAAACACCCCTGCCGCCTTACATTAAAAGAGAAGCTGAAATGGAAGAGCTTGACCGCGAGCGTTATCAAACCGTCTATGCAAAGCAACGCGGCGCTATTGCGGCCCCAACGGCAGGGCTGCATTTCACAAATGAGATTCTGGAAAAGCTGAAAAACAAAGGTACTGAAATAGTCGAGATCACCCTGCATGTAGGGTACGGCACATTTGAACCGGTCAGAGTTCAAGATATAGAAAAGCATTCAGTAAAAGCCGAGCAGTACTCGATATCAGTAGATGCCGCCGAGCGGTTGAACCAAGCACGCAAAACCGGCAGAAGAATAATAGCTATTGGTACAACGAGCACCCGTGCACTTGAAACAAATATTTCAAGGTTTGGCGAGTTCAGGGCAGAAGAAGGCTTGGCTGACATTACAATTCTGCCAGGATATGAATTCAAGGCTGTGGGTGGTTTGCTTACAAATTTTCACCTGCCGAAAAGTTCGCTGATCCTGCTGGTTTCCGCCTTTGCAGGCCGGGAGCTTATCATGAAAGCTTACGAGCATGCTATAAAGCAGGAATATAGATTTTACAGCTATGGAGATTGTATGCTGATTTTGTGAGCCGAACTGAAGTAAAATCAAAAATTTTTGGTTAGTAAATTGTGGGATGCCTGAGTAAAAGATCTTTCGAGGTTTTAGATTTAATCTATAGTTATCGAGTATGCAAATCGAGTGTGCAGAAAGAAGGATCGGTATCGGGCAAGCTTCTATGCTGAAGGCCGGGCTTGAAAATCAGTATAGGTCAGGAAAAACTAAAACTCCCGGAAATCTTAATAATCACTGCAGATGCTTAGAAAATGTACTAATTACCGCGGTTGTTGGTAATATAATCAATCCGAAATGCTGAAGAAATAATCTTTCATGTAAAGTTGCTGCGGTAGAGAACAACTATATTTGCTAATAAAAGTCGAGCTAGGCTGAGATGGCAGTTTTGCGTTCATTAAAAAATTTGTTGTTTAACGAGTCGTTCAGCATAAAAACAATGCTTAACGAGTCGGCAGATTATGAAATAAGGCCTCTGCTTTCAGACCAATTAAATGAGCTTGTCAAGCTAAATTTACGCTGTTTCAGAAACGGTGAAAACTACACTCGCCAGACTTTCAAATTCCTTTTCAATGAGCCGAATACCTTGGCATATAAAGCGGCCACAAATGACAGGATGATTGGTTATCTGTTTGCAATCGTGCAGCAGGAAGGTTTGGCTCATATCACAACTTTAGGCGTAGATCCGGAATTTCGCCGCAGAGGCATTGCTTCAAAGCTTTTGATCCATCTTGAAAACCGACTTAGGGCGAAAAACATCAATACGATCGCATTGGAAGTAAGGCTTTCAAACCACTCTGCCAGAAGGCTTTACTTACGCCATGGGTTTGCTGTTACACAGAGGATCAGCAATTATTACTCAGACGGCGAAGACTGCCTTTTGATGATAAAAGCAATTAACTCCTAAAACTAAAATTCTAAAATCCGCCGACAGCAAATACGAAGTCCTTTGACTTACTTAAGGCTTTGTCCTGTTAAAAGCAGGCCAAGATCGAAAGAGAATGTTAACTAAGTTTGAACTGCCGCAGATTTACCCGATTACCGATACTGAACTATCAGGGCTAAATCATACCGAAATCGTTGAAAAACTTGC
>DATLZX010000249.1:0-3167 GCA_035573795.1 Pyrinomonadaceae bacterium
TGGCTTTGAAAAAACAGATTGCAGTTCCTAAAAGTCCTGCTCCTATTGCTATTATCGCACCAGGATAACCTGCACCTGAAAGGTCGCCCAGCAGCCAGAATGTAAAGCCACGAAGCCTTGCGGCATCCAACAGGCCCGTCAATAAGATTATCACCGCCGATAAAAGCGAGGTGATTATCACACCTGACAGGACAAGTCTTTCAACATTGATACCCGCTTTCGTTTTAGACAAGGCGTAGACACAGCACATTGCAAATGCGGCTCCGCCAAAAGCAAAACCCGCCTGAACAATTGCATTCGAACCGGCAAACAATATCGCCAGTATTGTCCCAAGCGCCGCACCGTTTGAAACACCCAGCAAATATGGCTCTGCCAATGGATTGCGCAGCATTGCCTGCAACGATGCACCCGAAGTTGACAGGCAAATGCCGACACCGATAGCAAGTAAAATTCTGGGCAGCCTGATTTCGTAAAGAATTGCATACCCTGTTTGATCAACATTAAATGGATTTACCCATTCGCTTCCGATAGCCAGTGCAAACAAAAAGCAGATGGCCAAAATAATCAACAATATCAGCCATGCTTTATAGGCTTTTGCCCTTGAGTCTGTTTGCGTTTTGGTCATCGGAATCACCAGCAGCTTGTCCAATAATCAAATCAAATTACCGAAGGTCTGCCTCCGGAATAAGAAAAAAATTCCACGATTAAACCTGCTTTGAAACTTACTCTATTTCAAGCCAACAAACCTCAGTTCGAAACAAAGTTCCTGAAACCTTCGTTACAGACAGCAATTGCATCTATTGATCTTGGGCCGGGCCTGGATAGTATGTCGGCATTTATTTTTATGATCTTTCCATTTCTGTAAGCATTCGAATCGGAAAGTGCCTTGTTTGGCTTCAGATTATCCTCGCTTTCTGAAAGCAGGATTATGTCGGGGTTTAATCTCATCGCAGTCTCTGCACTTAATTTCGGATAAGCTTCATTTAATTCGTCCGTAACTGATTTCCCGCCGGCCAGCTCTACGATTTTCGTTATAAAACTGTCTTTACCCGCTGTAAAAAGGTCTTCTTCTGAAATTTGAATGAAAACTCTTGGCCTTTGAGTGATTTGTTTTGCTCGCGCAAGTACGTTATCAAGCTTCTTCTCCAGCGCAGATGCAGCTTGCTCAGCCAATTTTTCTGTACTTAATACTTCTCCAAGCCGCCTTACTTCTTCAGGAATCTCTAAAGGACTCTTCGGGTCAACCACGTAAACCTGGATGCCTTTTTCTGTCAGAATCCCCGAAAACCTCTCCAATTGTGATTCCTTTGATATGAAAACCATGTCTGGCTCGAGCGCCACGATTTTTTCCAATGATGGTATTTGAGTATCTCCCACTTTAGCGATATTTCTTACAGCCTCCGGATAGTTGCAGTAGGTAGTTACACCTACTAGTTTTTCCCCGCCTCCGGCTTCAAATATCAATTCAGTAACGCTTGGCGCCAGCGATATTACCCGCTTGATTTCCTTTTTCAATATCAGCTCTCTGCCAAGGTCATCTCTTATCGTTCTGTAAGCTTCTGTTGGCGTTATTTTTTCATTGCCTGCACTTTTGCAGCCACTCAAACAGCCCACCAGCACAGAAAGACATAAAACCAAAACACTCGTCCCGTTCTTCACTAACAGCTTTTGATAAAGATTCAAATTCATTTCAGGTTACGTAAACTCAAATCGGCAATAAATTAAAAGCCCCGCCGCTTCGCATAAATAAAATTCAACGATGCAGACGGGGCCAATCAATTAAAAACCCATTCGCCGCTTCGATGCTTTGACGCGAAACATCTCTGCGAATACGCCTTGACGAGGCGACCCGACTTTGCAGAAATCCTAAAAAATAATCCTGGTTAGACTGTCTTTAAAAGATTTCCGACTATACGGTGACGCGATCGTGCAGGATTCTCACCTGCTTCCCCTCGATTGAGCTAAAATGCTCAGGCTTCAAGGCATTTTATTTAAAAGATCAATCCTTTCAAATGAAATGAAGATTATTTAGCTATATACTTACTTTGTCAAATATAATTTGGCCAAAACTAATTTCATAACTTACGAAATTTAAGTATCAAAATTTATACATTGATTATCCAAATTTCCGGATTACTGTGATTTTCCAATATACATAACAAATATCTACCTGCCTATGTTTCCTATTGAAAAAATTCAACAAACCAGAGAAATCATCCTACCACATATCAGAAAAACTCCTCTGTGGCTCAGCGGATCGCTCACTGATGAATTTGGTGTACCAGTTTACGTAAAATACGAACTTTTTCAGCGGACCGGCTCTTTCAAGGTTCGCGGTGCCTTTAATAAGCTTCTCTCACTCAATGATGAAGAAAAAGCGCGCGGGGTCGTAACCGTAAGTGGGGGTAATCATGCACAAGCTGTAGCTTTTGCCTCGAGCAAACTAGCCCTTGATGCCATCGTTATAATGCCTGAAAACACACCGACAAACTATATCGAGGCTACCCGTAGTTACGGAGCAAAAATTGAGCTTGTGCCTACTATAGCCGACGCATTTCAATCGGCTGAGAATCATCGCAAAGCAGGCAGAATTTTCGTTCACCCATTCGATGATCCTTTAGTAATCCTGGGACAAGGAACTCTCGGGCTGGAAATCATGGAAGATCTGCCCGAGACGACCGACCTCTTTGTTAGCATTGGTGGCGGTGGCCTTATGACAGGTGTTGCATCTGCTGTTAAAGCACTTAACCCTCAGATAAGGATCTGGGGAGTAGAAACCGAAGGCGCTGACGCAATGAAAAAGGCTCTGCAAGCAGGCGAACCGGTTACACTGCCGGCAATTACCTCAATAGCCAAAACTCTTGGGGCACCGGCTGTATCGGAAACTACATTAAAAGCAGCACAAAATTACCTCGAAGATTTGATCGTAGTAACAGATAGCGAGGCAATCCAGGCATTAAGCTTCATCCTCGAGCGGCTTAAAACTCTTTCCGAACCGGCCGCTTCCTGCACTCTGGCTGCAGCCTGGCGGCTAAAATCCGGTTTCAACCCTGATTCCAAAATCGTCTTGATACTCTGTGGCGGAAACTACTCAGCTTCTGATTACTGTCAGCACCGCAGTCAATTCATTCAATTTTGACTCATTGCTGATTGGAACATATATCCCA
>DATLZX010000250.1:0-8309 GCA_035573795.1 Pyrinomonadaceae bacterium
GGAAGCGCAAGGAGTATTGCAAGCTGGTAAGCTACATTTGCGGCAATGTTATACCAAACAGGCACGGCGTCCGGATCAAAAGCCAGAAGCATCTCAATATTGTATCCCTCCAGCCAGGCATACCAGCCCAAGGGTACGTATAAAAAAATCATGACAGCTAAAATTGCCACAGTAGTAAAAGAAAACAATGCGGCGATTTTTTTTGAGCCACCACGGCCAAGGTAAATACTCCGCATTAAAGCGTTGGTAAAACTTTTATTTTCGATCGAAATTGCCTGAGGAATTAATGCAACCCTGGAAATCAGGGCACAGACCAGCCAAAAGGTGAGTAAAAGCAAAGAAAAAAATATCAGAAAGCCAAAAAGAAGGAACAGGGATTCGAATCTATTATTTGGTTCATCACCAATGGTCAAATACATTAAAAAAATGAAAACCACAGTAGATACTGCAAAACCCACGTAGGCAATTATTGTGGCTAATGGCAGCACGACCAAAATAAAGAAAATTGCGGCTGCCAAAAGCCTTGTAAAATTTAATCGAGTGGCTGAGATTACCCTCTTGAATGTAAGGGATTCCTTGTAAATAATATTCCTGACTATCGAACGGGCTGACCCGCCCAGGATAGTAACCGCCACCCATAATTCTACTGTGAAAATAAGACCTCTTCCGATAAAGCGGACCAGGCCATTGGCCAACTCATTTTCTCTTGAATCAAGATTTAGAGAGTTTTCAACAAAGTAGATCCAGGCAATCTGGCAAATGATGCCGGCAAAAACCGCCGGCGATGCCGACAGTATCAATGCTGCAAAATTATCCTTATAAAACCTGATGGCAGCATCTACCAGATCGCCTGAGCCCAGTCTATTGTAACTAGAGTATGAATATTCCTTGTTCAACTTGCCAAAATTTGCAACTGATTGTTGATTTTATCAATCGGTTGAAGGGCTTTTGCCTCTTGTAAAGTTTTGGTGATTTTTGATCAGCGCTCGTTAAGCCTATTTGCCCTGCGTTTCAAAAACCGATTTATCTATGGGTTGATTGATAAAGAAATTATTGAACTGTGCTCGCCATTCGTATTCACGGGTTCCGGCAGCTCCATCCAAACTCAGGTACGCCCGCCAGGTATGAGGCAATGTGATGCCGGCTTCAGTCTTGAAGTCGCCAAAGTCCTCTATCAAAATTTGCCTGATCTCGCGCTGGCTGGATGAGGCATCGGCCGCAGCCGCACCCGAGCCCGGAGCCGCTCCACTGATCGAGCCTATCTGCGAGGAGAATATTCGCCGGTACTCGCTTCTTATATGATGGAAATTTCCGGCGTCAAAATAAAGCTTGATTGAGAGGTCAGAACCGCCCTTTTTGTAATAGCTCAGGACGTAAACCTCTTTTCCGTCAAGTTTCTTTTTGCCTTCGAAATCAAGTTTTGCGCCGCGTCTGTCATTCGATAGAAGAGGCCAATTTGTAGTCAACACGCCTCCGAAAAGGCCCTCGCGGATCAATTCGGGAAAACGAAAGAGAAAATCACCGATGTAGGAGCGTGTATTGGACTGTATGAAAGCAATTTTGACCTGACTGCCGTCATTTACGATGGTTTCCGAAGGGTAGCTTGGGATACCAAAAGACATGCCGGCAAGCGCTTTCCCATCCTCACTGGCAAATACGATTTTTCCATTTCCGCCTACTCCGCCCTGCCTTAAAACTTTATAGACAACTTCACCGAGTATTAGCTGGTTTTTCAATTTAGCCCTGGTTTCGGGGCTGGCTAAAGAGTCAAGATGCT
Organism: Pyrinomonadaceae bacterium; assembly: GCA_035573795.1. Classification (GTDB taxonomy): domain Bacteria; phylum Acidobacteriota; class Blastocatellia; order Pyrinomonadales; family Pyrinomonadaceae; genus OLB17. The sequence goes on from DATLZX010000250.1 coordinate 1,778, forward strand.
GCTTTACAACCTCCTCAGCAGTCATTTTTTGCGCATTTACTGCAATGGACAGTAATAAAAGGGTGATTATGAAAAAAGTTATCTTACTTCTTGCTGATAGCGTGGTGTTAGATGTATTCATTTCGGCTCCTCGGAGGATTGTTGAACTCGAAAATATTGCAAGGTTAAAGTTTCATATATTCTACCCTGAATTGTATGAATCAGGAATAAAAAAATGGGCGGGAGAGTTTCCCGCCCGAAGAAAATCAAACCTTTGGAAAGGTCAGACAGGGTTAGAATTCGATTCGTCCCACGAACTGGATAATCCTTGGATCAAACGAAGAGCTGACACGTCCAAAGCTGGTGCTGTTTACGTTGCCGCTGCCAGGGAAGACACCGACAAAGAAGTTAGCACGGTTCAGCACGTTGAATGCCTCAGCCCTGATCTGGAAGCGAACCCGCTCAGTAATCCTGAAATTCTTCATTAGTGAAGCATCCCAGTTGAAATAAACCGGCCCGTTCCAGGTATTTCTTGACATGTTGCCGGTAAACCCTGGCGCCACGTTGAAGAAGACCTGTCCGGAGAATGGCGAACCGCTCGGGTCAAAGCCATTTGCGGCACGGCCCGTAGCTCCCGAAAGAAGCTGCGAGCAATTTCCCGAATTGAGGGCTGATTGATTTATGTTGATTACCGAAGGATCAATCCAGAAAACACCACAGGGTGTCCTGTAAATACCGATCAGTGCAGAAATCTGATCGTTGGTCAGGCTGGAATTAGCCGTCTGGCGTCCGGAGCGTCCTGCACGGTTGAGTGTACCGCGAGGATCGGTGATGCTGATCGGAGCACCCGAGGACCAGCGAACGATCGAGCTGAACTGCCACCCACCTAAAATGTAATCGAGAATACCGCCCTGGTTGAGGTACTTGCGACCCTTACCAATGGGTATTTCGTAAATAGCATTCAGGTTGAATACATGCTCGGTATTGAAATCGGCGTATGCATATTCATTTTGAATATTTGCATTGTCGATCGGCGGATCAAACCTTGTCTGGCCAACGCCTGATGCGTCTGTAAGCGCTTTTCCAAGCGTATAGTTCGCCTGGAAGTAAACACCGCCAGAGAGCCTACGTCTGAGTTCTACCTGGAGTGAATCATAGCGTGACCTGGCAGAATTCGTCAGAAGGTCAACTACGCCGGTGTTTGGATTAGGCAGGAAAACATTTCTTGCGTTTCCAATCAGATTTTGAGCGTAAAGAATTGCCAAGTCAGCCGGCGTCGGGTTTCTGATGAAGCCAAGTACTGTTGCGTTATTTAGAAGCCCGCCGGCCAGATTCGTGTCAAAGAAAGTCAAAGGCTGACTTCCCGTAATTGCCGGGTTGTACCTCGCATCCGTGCACTTTTGTAACGGAGTTCCAGAACCCGAAAGAGTTGCACCCTGCAGGATGCAGTTCTGAACTGCTTTATTGAAGTCGGATAGATAAGCAGACGACAATATGACCTGGTTTAAGTCTATGCCGCGGACAAGATTGTTGCTCTTGTTGCCTACATATCTGACTTCGAGTGCGAGCTTCCAGGGCAGCTCTCTTTGGACCCCTATATTCCATTGATACAGTCCGGGGATTTCCAGGTCAGGATCAATCGCAAAGACTGTACCGAAGTTGGATGCCAAAGCATTGTTTTGTGCATAGGTACGCGGCACCTGGAAAGTAGGGGCTGGCAGACCGGCAGTAAAGGTCGAAAGCCTGCCGTTGAGGTTTATCTGCGAAACACCTGAGGTCAGGCCCTGGTTTCCAGACAGAGCGTTGTCTGCAGCACGCACGAATTCATCATTGACATAGTTGATGCTGAATCCGCCCCTTATGACGGTTTTACCCTCGCCGGGGAATAATTTGCCCAAAAAACCGCCAAAATCAGGCGACCATGCCACGCTGACATTTGGCCCGATATTGTTGCGGTCAGGCTTGAACATCCGGTTATCACCGACATTCGTCCCTACGAAATTATAGGTACCGTTTGGATCCAGAATCGCAGTCCTGACATCACGGCCTCCAAGAACCGGTTCGAGTGCAAGGCCGCTGGGCTCGCTGACCGGTGTGTAGATTTCATGACGAATACCGTAGTTAAGTGTCAGCTGCTGATTTATACGCCATGAATCGCCAAGATACCAGGCATAGTTTTCAAAGTGCAGCCTTCTGGTGGGAAATGCCCCTGCAACAAAGCCGCTAGTTTTGCTGGTTACATTGAAGCTCTGGGCCTGCGAGCTTACTATTCCACCCAAAAGAGCCAAAAGGCTATTTCCCGTACCTAACTGGCCGGCAGCAATTCCATTTGGAAAGTTGGTTGCGTTGTTAGCAATAGTTGGAGTATTGACGTTGGTTCCCAGGGTTAAAGTAGGAATCGTCGAATTAGCAAAAGCCGGCGGCCCGAATGGCCGAATCCTGTACCAGGCAATGACGCCTCCGAATTTGATCGTGTGGTTACCCCAGGTATAAACAGCATTGTCTGAAACAGTCCAGATCGAGGTATCACGACCCTGCTTCTGGAACGTAGATTCAGGGCTGGTAATAAGAGGCAAAGTCAGGAAATAATTCGTCGGCTCATCAGTGCGGTCAAACTGCGGCCTGCTCAACTGATTGGCGGCCCGGAATTCATTAGTAAATCTTCCTGAAGGAGTAAACCTCCAAGCAACATTAGTTGTGTACGTCCTGGCTGTCTGAAAGCCGAATGGTATATCGCTATAGCCTCCGTTATCAACATCAGGTCGCAACAGGTTTTCCTTGCGCCATGCATAGACACCGTTGATGGTGTTCTTGGTATTCAAATCATAGTCGAAGCGTGTGGTAACAGCTTCGCGATCCTGATTCTGCTTTTTGGTGAATGAATACCCGATTGTGTTACGTCCATCACCAAAACTAGGATTGTTGCCTGCCGGAAGTTTTGCGATTATCCTGCTAGCAATAACAGGATCAATAGCAGTTACAGTAGGCCCACCAGTCTGCTGTGCCGTAAAGATGTTGAGTGTTCGGGTTGTATTTGAGCCATCAAGGTAAGTGAAAATACCATTTCTGGCGCTTGGCGTCAGCACGATATTTGTTACGTTAGTTGACTGCCTCAATCTGAAACCCTCGTAGGCTCCAAAGAAAAACAATCTGTTCCTAAGTATCGGGCCACCAAGTCTGCCACCAAATTGATTTCTGTTCAAAAATGGACGGGGCACACCGTTGAAGTTTCTTATAAACCCATTTGCGGCGAATTTCGAATTGCGGTTATAGATGTAAGCGGCACCGCGAAAATCATTTGATCCGCGCGGCGTTACAAACAAAATCTGTGAACCGCCATATCCTGATTCAACGCCTGCATTCTGTGTTGTGATGGTAAATTCACCGACATCATCCACATTTGGGCGGTCAGGAACGAAATCGGTTGCATTCGATCGGATAAAGTTATCCTGAATGTTCAATCCGTCTCTTGTAATATTTGTGAAAGAAGTACGTTGGCCATTGATTACGGTATTGGTAGCACCATTGGAGGATGTACCTGCCTGAAGCGTAATCAACGCAAGCGGGTTTCTGCCATTGAGCGGCAGGTCCTGGATTTGTCTTGTACCGACGGTGTTAGAGATCTCGCCGTTGGCACTGTTGATGATATCGGACCCGGCAACGACTTCAACTACTTCCTTGATGTCGCCGGCCTCGAGCACGGCAGTAAGCGTAGCAGTTGACCCTACGTCAATTTTTACCTGCGTATAGACTGCTTTCTTTCTGCCCTGAGCGGTTACGGTAACAGTGTAGGTACCGACGTCCAGCTGAGAGAGGGTAACCGACCCCTCGTTTGAGGTTACCAGCGTTCTTTCTTTACCCGTTTGTTCATCCTTGACCATTACGGTTGCGCCAGGGATTACGCCGCTCGCGTCGGAAACATTGACAACAAGGTTTCCAGTGTTTGACTGAGCGGCGATGGTAAAGGCGAATGCAGTAACCATTGCCAATACAGTTAAAATTTTTCTCATAAGACACTCCTCAGTTGTTTTTGTCAGGCTGCACGGGGGAGCAGCCCGAATGAAAAAAATGCAATTTATAAAAAGAAACGGGTTACTACAGATTATTTTCAAGGCAAGAAAAGTGCCAAAGATTCTCAAACGCTAAGTTATTGATAATACGAGGAATGCCCGAGTTCATAATCAAAAAAAATACAAATATAACGATAAAATTACGAAAATTTGAATTTTTTCTTATTGAAGGAATATTTTAATAACTTCAAACTGCATACTTTTTGGACACCGTCTTTGTGCGAAAAATTAGTGAAAAGTTATTGCCAGAGGATAGCTTTTGCCTAAAGTTTATTGTTTATGGACAAAGCTTTTGTATGGGATGAATGGTTTGCCACGTGAGCTTAAATCAACCTTTGCAAGTTTAGAGCTTATCAATTATTACGAACTACAATACCGTAAGCTTTGATTTTGGAATTTAGCGTGGTCGGATTCATTCCGAGCAATTGAGCTGCCCTGGATTGATGTCCGCCTGTCTGATCAAGCGCCCGGCGGATCAAATCAATCTCGAAATGTCGGACTTGTTCATAAAAGTTTACTCCACGCGAAAGGTTTATATCCTGTGAGACTCCCTCACTGCGCTTGACGAGCTGTTCGGTGAGAGATGGGTCGCGAACTTCGGGACGTAAACATTCGACAGTGATTTCATCAGTAGGGGCGATAACCACGGCTCGTTCAATGATATTCTCGAGCTCCCGGACGTTTCCCGGATAATAGTAATTTTCAAGAAGGGACAAAACCTCCGGCGAAAGATTCTCTGATACCTGACGCCCGTTTTCTGCGTTGAATTTACGTATGAAATGCTTGGCCAATGGCAGAATGTCTTCGCGGCGCGCTCTGAGAGGCGGCAGCTCGATCGGAACGACTGACAGCCTGAAATACAAATCCTCGCGAAAAGTGCCGCTTCTTACAGCTTCCTTAAGGTTGACGTTGGTTGCGGCGATTATCCTGACATCAACTTTTGTCGGAGAATTTTCTCCTATTGGGGTAAATTCGCGTTCCTGTATAACGCGGAGCAGACGAACCTGCATTTCAGGCCTGAGGTCGCCGATTTCATCAAGGAAAATCGTACCGCCGTCAGCGGCCTCGAAAAGTCCGCGGCGAGCAGTGACCGCTCCGGTGAATGCACCCTTCGCATGCCCGAAAAGTTCCGACTCTAAAAGCTCGGACGGTATATTTGAGCAATTTACGGCAACAAACGGGCCATCGCGCCGAGGGCTGGCCTCATGAATGGCGCGGGCTATCAATTCTTTTCCGGTGCCGGATTCGCCAGTAATCAGTATCGTCGAACGAGCCGGAGCGACCCGCTCTATCAGACGGAAGACCTCTTCCATCTTCTCGCTTCGGCCGACGATTGCTTCCCGCTCGACCGAGCGGGTCAAAACCTGCCGCAGGCTCTGCCTTTCAAATTCAGCCCGCCTTTTCTTAATGCCTTTGGCAACAAATGCCAGGATCTGATCATTCTGAAAAGGTTTCCTGATTACACCTTCGGCGCCTTTTTCCCAGGCCGCGATTGCGGTATCAAAAGTTGCGTAAGCAGTAATCATCAATACGACGGCTTCGGGATCTATTTTAAGAAGCTGTTCGAGCGCATTCAGTCCGCCCATTCCCGGCATGGATACATCCATCAATACAACATCATGAGGCTTTTGAATATATGCTTCGACAGCTTCCTCACCGGTTTTCGTCAATGTAGTTTTGTATCCGCCGCCCGAGAGGATTGTTTCGAGGACATCGCGCATTATCTCCTCATCGTCGCATATCAAAACGGAACCTTTTTTTGCCATAACAGTAAATGAACCGAACAAGTGAAAGCAGTAAAATCAGGCTTGATTTACTCACTAATCTTGGTTTGCTCGCTAATGATTAAAATTACATTATATTTATTAAAGCCTAAAGTACGCCAGTCGGTTTTAATCTTGTTGTAGTATCGAAGGCGACTTGTCTATTTTGGAATTTAAGAAGCCGGCCCTTTTTGGCTTTAGCCAACTATATTCGGTATCAATCAAAATGGCCGTTTACGACAGCCTTGCAAAATTTTACGACAAAGCATTTGCCCCGCTTGAAAGATTAGGCCTCAGAAGACTAAGAAAAAGGGCCTTTGCTTACCTTCCGCCTTATGAACGGGTCTTAGAGATCGGCGCCGGCACGGGCGCAAATTTTACATTCTATCAACATTCGGCTTTTGCCTTATCAACTGAGTTATCTATCGAAATGCTGCGTCTGGCAAAAGAGAAGCAAAAGGGAAACCATTTGGTTTGCTGCAATGCAGAGGCTCTCCCCTTTGCTGATGAAAGCTTTGATGCAGTTGCAGCTACTTTGGTTTTTTGCTCAATAGGCAAACCGTTGCAAGCACTAGCCGAAATAAAGCGCGTTTGCAGGGGCGGCAAGCTGGTTTTGATCGAACACGTCAGGCCAACAGGATTACTTGGCAGCTTTTTTGATTTACTTAGTAAAGTAACCGTTGCCCTGATCGAAGACCATTTCAACAGAAAAACTGCAGA
>DATLZX010000251.1:0-9778 GCA_035573795.1 Pyrinomonadaceae bacterium
TGCGACCGCTGGGCCTCGAATGTAAGCCGAAGCCTTTCAGGATCGGCATTCTTTGCTCTGGAATCAATATTTACGCGCTCCCAGGCTTTCTGAAGTTTCTCTCCGCCGGCTATTATTGGCTCAGCGTAATCAAGCTTGCATTGATCGGCTCCCGGATATTTCAGAAGCTCTTTAGGGGCTTTATATCCAAGCATTGTTGTTCTTGCTAGCCGATAGACTTCCTCGAGCTCTCTTAGGCGATTTTTGTAAAGTGCCTCGGTGTAGGGAGTTTTTATATAATCAAGGGATTTTATTTTATCGAGCAGCTCATTATACTGCCTGTCCAATTCCTGAACATTCAATAAAGCTATTTCATCCCATTTCCAGACAGTTGCTTTCGTATCATCTATTTGCAGGTTTTCTCCCGAAATAAGGGTCCATGTGTCCAAAAGCTGCTTTTTAGTATATTTACGAGAATCGTACCTTCCCTCGAATGAGCACAGATCGCTTTGCCATCGGAAGGTTTTGATTTGGGCTTGAGCAGCAGTGGTAAACCAAATAGAAACAAATAAATACAGGAAAATCAGGCAGGTGGCTTCAAAGCGGGCTTTTAACAGATCGAGTGCCGCACAAATGCTGTCGGGCAAAGAGGGAAAAGCTTTTGCTGATTTATTCATCAATAAAGGCCGCCGCAGTCGAGACTTAAAATCCATAGTTTTTAAGGTAACGGCTGCGGCGTCCACCCCCATTCGGTCAAAACTTTGACGGTGTTACAAAACATTTTTTGCGGAGCGGACGATTACTTCTTGTGAAATTTATACTTTTTGTATTAAGCCTGATTAATTTTTGCTTAGCGGGCAGAACTGTCATTTACACCCAGCCCGTATTGAATATCTATATTTTGCCGGCCTGTCAAGGATTAAATCCGTCACTTCCGCGCTCTGTTGGCAAAAGCAGCTCCGAAGCCCTCTCGATGTCATCCGCCGAGCCAAGAATGACAAGTGTATCTCCCTCGCAAATTCTGGTCTCGGCGCCCGGGCTTACCTCTGTTTTTCCGTCGCGAATGATTGCAATTACAGTAGCACCGGTTTTGCCCCTTAAGTCCAATTCTCCTAATGCTTTACCCAGGGCCGGCGATTCATTGCCAATTCTCAGGGTCTCGGTACTGGCAATTGTCGGCGATATTTCAAGCAGCGTTTTAGATACCATAGGGGCTGTCATTCTGAGCATTTCATAACCTTGCCGCCTTATTCGCTCGACCTGTGACTCGATAATACTCCTCGATACGCCGAATCTGAGCAGCACTCTGGAAAAAATTTCTATACTTGTCTCGAATTCCTCAGGTATAACCTCATTTGCTCCAAGATCAAGCAGCTCTGTAATTTCTGCTACATAACGGGTTCTCACAATAATATGCAGCTCAGGGTTGAGTTGCCGGGCCTGTTTGACGGTTCGCCTGGCCGCAGCCGCATCAGACATAGCCAGAACCAGAACCCAGGCATCCCTTATTCCGGCATGCAGTAAGACTTCCCTTCTCGTGGCATCAGCGAAATTTATTTTCTCGCCATTATTTTTTGCCCGGCGCACTATATCGGCATTTAGATCAAGCACGACATACGGAATGCCTACAACCCGTAGGACTCTGGCAAGATTGCGTCCATTAAGCCCATAGCCAACGATAATTACATGCTGGCTCAAGCCTCCGCTGGATGTCAGATGTATTGACTCATCCTCTACATTGCCGATATCGCCAAAAGCTCCGTCTCGCAAGAAAGACTGTAAGCGGAATCCGATTGCCGGAGCAGCTGAAATAAGAAATGGGGATAGCAGCATCGTCCCGATTGATGCCGAAAGAAAAACTTGATACTCGGTTTCATTGATCAGGCCAGAAGATTGCCCTGCCCTTGCCAGAACGAAGGAAAATTCGCCAATCTGCGCCATTCCTAAGCCTGCGATAACGGCAATCCTTTGTGCAAGGCCCAGAAACCTGATTACAAGCCAGATAATCAATGCCTTGAATACAACTATCGCTAAAATCAAGGCCAGGACAGAACCTGCATTCGAAAAAAATGCGGAAACAGAAACCAGCAGCCCGATTGACACGAAAAATAGGCCGTTGAAAACATCCCGGAAAGGCATTACTTCAGCAAATACTTGGTGATTGTACTCCGTTTCTGCCAGCACAACTCCGGCAATAAAGCCGCCCAAAGCAAAAGAAAGCCCGAAAAAGGAGGTGAGCCAGGACATTCCAACCAGAAACAAGACTATGACAAGCAGAAATAGTTCGGGACTTCTTAATTTGACAATGTAGTAAAGAAGCTTCGGAAGGAAAAAATAGCTTGCAGCAACGGCCAGACCGAGTGCTAAAACTGCAAAAATGAGCTTTTGTGCTGAAGCCAGCAGGCTGGCGCTCCCCACGCCGCTAAGGAAAGGAATCGCCAAAAGCATAAAGACCACCGCAATGTCCTGAAAAAGCAGGATTGCCACGCCAGCTCGTCCATGCGGCGACTCGATCTCGTTTCGCTCTATCCACATTTTCAGTACGATTGCCGTACTTGAAAGCGCTGCTAAAAAGCCGAAAAAAACTGCCTTGCCTATATCAATACCGAAAGCTTTGAAAATTGTTGCAGTAACGGCCGTTGTCAAGCCCACCTGCAGAGCTCCGCCCAAAAGCACCAGCCGCTTCATTTCCCTCAGCCGTGTAAGGGAAAATTCCAGCCCGATCGTGAACAGCAGCAGCATTACACCGATTTCCGAGAGTATTTCAATACCGGCAAGCTCCCGGATAAGTCCCAGCCCATAAGGGCCAATGGCAATACCCGCAAAAATAAAGCCAACAATATGCGGCAGCCTGAGGCGAAGGCATATCATTGCCGCCGGCACGGCAACCAACAAAATCAACAAAAAATCTTCGAATATTGTTGGAGTATGCATTCAGAAACCACTGCTTCCCTTTAGCGATGGCTAAAGCCAGATTGACGCCTCTGATTTAGTGCTGCCGCAAAAGAAAGTATCGGTAATTAACAGAAAATAAAGAATTTAAGTTTACAGCGCCCTGCAGAGCCGAACTATTCCCTTACTGTCGCATTGTCTGCATGTGGTATAAAACAGCTCCTGCACCTTGCCTCGTATTTATCGGCGGCACCTACCTCTACCCTTGCATCGGATGCTACGGTGCGTTGGGAGTAATTGGCCGTATTTCCGCATTTAACGCAAATAGCGTGAGTTTTAGTAATAAACTCAGCAATTGCAAGCAATTGAGGCATCGGCTCGAAAGGGCGGCCGGTATAGTCCTGATCCAGGCCTGCAATAATTACCCTTCTTCCGGAGTTTGCCAGTTCGTTAGCCACAGTAACCAACGCCATGTCGAAAAACTGGCCTTCATCAATGCCTATTACCTGCGTCTCGGGCAAGACTGCCTCGCTTAGTTCCGCTGCATTGCTAACTGGCTGCGAATCCAGCTTTTGCCCGGAATGCGAGGCTATTTCATCAATTGAATACCGAGAATCAATGCGCGGTTTGAAAACCTGTATTTTCTGCCTTGCTATCCTTGCACGGTTTAGCCTGCGGATAAGCTCCTCAGATTTGCCGGAGAACATCGAACCAGCAATTACCTCAATCCATCCCGTACGAATCTGCCTGTCCATACGCCTCTCTGTCGAGTTATCGTATAAAAACTCGTCTATCATGATCTGTAATTATTCAGAAGCAATAAATTAAATTTGAAGACGCAAAGATTATATCTTAAAGCCTGCTCAGCTTTGAAATGACATGTTTTTTGCAGGAAAATGCCTCTCAACTATAAAAATTCAGCTTTGGTTATTTAGCGTTGCAGCTTTGATTTTTTCTCGCCCAGTGCAAATGTAGTCAGTCTTGGAATTTCACGCCTGATATAAGATCATTGGATCATAGAAATTGAAAATGGGATAAATACTTACAAAGATGCCGAAAAAAGGATAGATTGGTCCGGACATTTTCAGCCTCCGGGCTTGGAATTTTTGTGGAACTGAAATTATGTGAAATTTGCCGAAGGCCTTACCTTGCCGAAAAGGGAGATTGCCCGAATTGCTCACAAATAGCAACTCAGGGAGCGGAATCGTGGGCGAGCCTTGGCTGTATTGTATTAACCATTCTACCCCTTTTATTGATAATCCTTTTCTGGATACTGTTGTTTATGAGCTACTTTATTTAGCTTTTCTATGTTTATTTAGCTTTTCTATGGCAGGAAAGAAATGCATCTTAAAGCAGTCGTTTTGATGCTTTAAGGTAATAAACAACGTTTTATTTGCAAGGTTTTATCAGCAATTTATGAATTATAAAAAAGCCTTTATTAATATGCCCACTCTGCTGCCCGCTCCATCCATCTTTCGGGGAATTTGAGACCGGTAAAACCATATTTGCTGTATAGCCCGTGAGCATCGCGGGTCGCCAGTATCCAGCGGCGAAGGTTCTGTAATTCCGGATGGTCAATCATCGCCTGCATAAGCAGCTTCCCGATTCCGCGCCCGCGGTATTCCGACTTCACAAAAACGTCCCCGATATAGGCAAAAGTCGCCCTGTCAGTTACAACACGGCCAAAACCTATGGTCTTGTTTTCGTCCATTGCGGCAAAGCAAATTGAATTTTCAATCGCTTTTTTTGTAACTTCAATGCTGCGTCCCTTTGCCCAGTAGGATTCATTTGACAAAAAAGAATGGATTAAATCCAAATCCATCTTTTCTACATCAGTAGTAATCTCAAAGAGGCTCATAAAATACCTGATTGGTGAGATAAAAATATACGGATAATTGCCAGGCAAAAAAATTTCCACTCTTAGCGAAATTTCAATCCTGAGCAAAAAATAGAACTTCTGTTCGGCAGAAGGCTAAGAGTGCAAAAGAAACATTTTCTTCCGCATCTTCTTCTTTTGCTTCTTCAAAGGCTAAAACTGCCTAAATATAACTAACTGCAAGGTTAGATTATATTTGGTTAAATTTTGCCTAATTGATAAAAGGCACGCCGTCCTGCGTATTTGGCCTGGCTGCCGAGGTCTTCTTCAATCCTGAGCAGCTGGTTATATTTGGCTATCCTGTCAGAGCGGCAAAGGCTTCCGGTCTTTATCTGCCCGGCGTTGACCGCCACTGCCAGATCAGCTATGAAATGATCCTCAGTTTCGCCTGACCTGTGAGAGATAACCGCCGTCATATTATGAGTTTTTGCAAGTTCTATGGCATCGAGCGTTTCCGTAAGCGATCCGATCTGGTTTACCTTGATCAATATCGAATTTGCGGCTTTTTCCTTTATACCACGCTCTAGAAATTTTACGTTTGTTACAAAAAGGTCGTCGCCTACTATCTGAACCTTTTCGCCGATTTTTTCTCTTAACAAGGCGAAGCCTTTCCAATCATCTTCAGCCAGTCCGTCTTCGATTGAAATGATCGGATAGCGTGCAGTCCATTCTGCCCAAAATTCGACCATTTCTTCACTGGTCAGCTTTCTTTTATCGGATTTTTTGAAAACATAATGCTCGCCGGAGCGAAATTCGCTTGCGGCCGGATCCAAAGCAAGCATGATGTCCTCTCCAACGGCATAGCCCGCTTTTTCGATTGCTTCGAGGATCAATTCTACTGCCTCTTCATTAGATTTAAGGTTTGGGGCAAAGCCTCCCTCATCTCCTACACTTGTTGAATATCCTTTGTCTTTTAGGACTGCTTTCAGGCGATGGAAAACCTCGCTTCCGGTTCGTAAAGCTTCTGAGAAGCTCTCTGCACCAACCGGCATAATCATAAATTCCTGAAAATCCACATTATTATCTGCATGTGCCCCGCCATTGAGTATATTCATCATCGGAACCGGCAAAACCCTTGCATTTGCCCCACCCAGATAGCGGTATAAAGGCAGTTCGAGATAAGCTGCTGCAGCACGTGCCGTAGCCAATGAAACGGCCAAAATTGCATTTGCCCCGAGATTTGACTTGTTTGCGGTTCCATCAAGCTGGATCAAAACATTATCAATCTCGGCCTGATCCAATGCGTCGAGCCCGACAATTTCAGAAGCTATTTTGTCATTTACATTTGCCGCTGCCTGCCGGACGCCGCGGCCAAGGTATCTGAGCTCATCGCCATCCCGTAGCTCAACGGCTTCATTTTCACCGGTTGAGGCACCGCTCGGGACGGCCGCCCGTCCCGTTGTTCCGTCTTCTAAAACTACTTCTGCCTCGATTGTGGGATTTCCCCGGGAGTCCAAAATCTCACGCGCATATACAGTTTCTATGTAACTCATTGAATAAAGGTCCTTTAATGTAATATCTGAAGTAATTTACGGCTTTATGTCTGTTATATTTTCAACTTTGAACCGGACTATGGGCAAGCGGGGGCAGGGGTTAACTCCCGCTGCAAGGCAAATTCTTTAGAAATTCAGCAAAGTGAAGTGGTAGATCAGTCAGTAGCCGCAGTCGCAGCTTCTGCCCGCGGTAAAAGTCTTACTTCTAGTATTCGGCGTTTTTCTGTTTTCTCGACTCTGAAAATATGGCCGTTAAATATAACTTCATCGCCTTCGTCGAGCAGCTCACCGGCTTCTGACATCAAAAAGCCGGCTATCGTTGTATAACTTTCCGATACGGGCAGATTGATACCGAGCCTTTTGTTCACATCACGTACAGCGATAGCCCCGCTTAATATAAAGCTTCCGTCCGGCTGTTGTGATATCTGCTCGGTTACTTCCTCATCGTGCTCGTCTGATATATCGCCAACGATCTCTTCTAAGAGGTCTTCCAGAGTTATGATTCCCTCAACCCCGCCATGCTCATCAACAACGAAGCCAAAATGAAACTTCTCTTTTTGCATCTGACGCAGGACGTCCTCAAGCCGTGCGGTGTCAACAACATAATTGGGTTTTTGAATTATGGACGAGATGTCAAACCTTCCCTTACTGCTTAAAAATCCAAGGACATCCTTCACATGAATTATTCCCACGATATCATCAAGCGACTCACGAAAAACCGGAAGCCTCGAAAATCCATGCTCTCTGAAAGCAGCAACAATATCTTCAAGGGATGCATCCACCGGCACGGCAACTATCTCCGTTCGCGGTATCATCGCCTCTTTGACCGTAGTTTCGGAAAATTCAAAAATCTGGTCAATCAAACGCTGCTCTTCTTCATTAAGATGGCCGCTGGCGCTTGAAACTTTTATCAACCTGCGAATTTCCTCTTCCGTATAGCTTGCGCCATGCTCGGGCGAAGGCTTAAGTCCAAGCAGGCGGGCCGAGGCTGTACCGGCGTAATCTAAAACCCTGATTGGGTAATAAAAGATTCTGTAAAAAACCTGCAGCGGAATTGCAATAAAAAAAGCAACTGATTCAGCCAGTTCAAGCGCAAGTGTTTTTGGGGCCAATTCACCGAATACTATGTGCAGGAAAGTAATGAAAGAAAAAGCGATTGCAAACGAGAGAGTATGCAGGACCGCTCCGGACGAGATAAACCCAAGCCCTGTTAATTCCGCAAACCAAACAAACAACGGTTCTAAAAGCGAAGCGACAGCAGGTTCTCCAATCCAACCCAATCCGAGCGATGAAAGCGTAATACCCAGCTGTGTAGCTGAAATGTACTCATTCAGGCTATTCAGCATTGAAAGCAGCCTTTGAGCCGAGCTGCTGCCCTCTGCAGCCAGCGTTTCGATCCTTGAACGCCGCACAGCAACCAAAGAAAACTCGCTGGCCACAAAAAAGGCATTTGCCAAAACCAGCAGGACCACCGCAATAATTCCTATCGGACCGAATCCGATGCCTGTTGGTTCTGCAAATGACAAAAGGTTGGTTGATTGGAAATGTTGGAATAAACTGGCAGGGTCGTCCATTCGTGGTACTTTCAGTATAGTAATTGACTAAAATTTTCTGATTCCGAAATTGTCAAATTAAATGCAAAATATGTTTAATGCAAATATGTTTAATGTTAAATATGTTAAAGGCCAAATATGCTAAAGTATAGCATATTTTCAGCTATTTTGTCCGATTTTGAGTAATTTCAAAAATGAATTTGGTTACCGCCGGCCACTCTTTGTGCTTCGTAAATCTCCAAAAGCAAAAGCCGGCAAGCTCCGCACCCCATTCCGGCTGCTGTGGCTTTCATCAGCCCATCTAAATCTGCTTTAGGATTGGATTCAAGAAAATTCAAAATATCACCCTCTGTTATTGAAAAACATGTACAGACCAATCCCTGATTATTGTCATCCCGTGCTAAAAAATCCTCTCTTTCGCTGAAAAAAGAATCCGAAATCGCTTCTACCACAGTATTTACGCATTCGATTCTTTCGGCCGTTATTTCTTCAATTTCTTTTTTGATTGCATCAGATGCCCACTCCGAAACATCTCCGCAAAGATTTTTTACGCCGTCAGTTGAGATTTTCCGACATAGAATTTCTGCGGCAGCCATCATATATCCGCAGCCGTTTGTTGAATAAGACGCTCTGCAGATCTTCCCCGAGCTATCTCTTTCTAATCGAAATCCGATTACTGTACCGCAGTCAAATTTTGCTGCCCTTCCATCCAGAGCAACGCCGTCCGCATAAAATCCGGGCTCCTTGCATAGTTTCAAAATTTGTTCGGGATAGTTCATCACAATATGACGTAAAAAGTTATATACGGCGTAAAAAGTTATATTTTGACCAAAATTCTTCCCTGATTATTATAGACAGATTTAGCCAACCCCTTTTGACAAACGCTGTTTTATGGCCAAAAATCTTCCGATATCACCCGAAAATAGGCATCGCGTGCAACTGTGGCAATCACTAAATTTATGACACAATCTGATTTCAGGTAAATTTCGATATCCGGCCCGATTCCGTTATTATAAATAATGTTTATATGTTCGAGCGCATTGCAAGCCTGGTAACCTTGTTTTCAATTGCATTTGCTGCTTTTCTGGCACTTTCATGCGGAGCTGCTCCTCCTGTTTCGATTAGTAATAAGCCTGTATCAATAAATGACCGTCCGGTTTCGGGGATCAATAATCAACCGAAAAAGCCAATCGGCCAAATGAGCTGGACGGGGCAAGATTCAACCATAGGCAGCATTTCTGACTACAAAGGAAAAGTCTTGATCTTGGATTTTTGGGCTACTTTCTGTGCTCCTTGCCGCGAGGAAATTCCGCATTTGAAGTCGCTTAAACAAAGATACCCAGACGACTTAGTAATCATTGGCCTTCATGCCGGAGGCGAAGAAGACCGTCCGAAAATACCGGCCTTCGTCTCTGAGCTTCGGATGGATTACCCAGTTGCCTTTCCTGAAGACGCCCTGCTGGATTTCGTTTTCCAAACCGATAATGCTATTCCGAAAACCCTGGTTATTGATCGCGA
Organism: Pyrinomonadaceae bacterium; assembly: GCA_035573795.1. GTDB lineage: Bacteria > Acidobacteriota > Blastocatellia > Pyrinomonadales > Pyrinomonadaceae > OLB17. The sequence goes on from DATLZX010000251.1 coordinate 9,312, forward strand.
GGGGAATATTTTGAGAATTTTCACAGGCTTTGATGAAACGATCGGAAAAGAGATAGACCGAATTACGGCAGAAGCTGTTTCAAGAAAATAGAAATTTTTTAGTTTTATTCGGTAGTTTACTGATATTCAATAGTTTACAGGCTTTTCTTCACCAACGGTTATCTCAAAACATTGAAACAAGCAATCACGCAATGAATGGAGACAAGAAAACATTGCCGGTTGTAAATGCCAGATCAGCCGGCGGAGTAGTTTTTAGAAGCTCAAATGTTGACAATATTGAAGTTGCCTTAATCAAAACTACCGAAGAAGGACGCTGGCAACTACCAAAAGGCCTGATTGACCCCGGAGAAGATGCCGAAACTGCAGCTCTTCGTGAAGTAAGGGAAGAAGCTGGTCTTGAGTGCGAGATATTGAAACCGCTAACCAAAATAAATTACTGGTTTACAGCAAATTATGACGGAGAAACT
>DATLZX010000252.1:0-2181 GCA_035573795.1 Pyrinomonadaceae bacterium
GATTTATAGGTTAATATGTCGCAAATCGGTCTTAACGAAATTCGATCCAAGCTGTAAATCAGAAAAGAAATGAGCATAGACAACGAATCTGCAACAAGGGGTTTGATCAGAGGTTTAGGGCTGCTTGCAGCGATTTCCATAATCGTTGGGAATGTAATCGGGACAGGAGTTTTTCTAAAGGCAAGAGTAATGACATGCAACCTCGGGGAACCGCTTTGGGTAATTGCAGCTTGGGTTGCTGCCGGTTTGCTCACTCTGGCTGGTGCTCTTAGTTATGCCGAGCTGACTGCAATGAAGCCCGAAGCAGGAGGCGAGTATGTTTACTTGCGCGATTCCTACGGCCCTTTGTCCAGCTTCCTATTTGGATGGATGTCAATTTTTGTTTCCAAGCCAGGCTCACAGGCTTCAGTAGCAGTAATTTTCGCAGGGGCTTTGAATGATTTTCTTGGCGGCGCGGTCAAGCATAAACTTTTTGAATTTCATTTGCTTGGTTTGCAGGTTGAAATTACTACGATACAACTTGTCGCTGTAATGATGATTGTAATTTTTACGACCATCAATTGCGCCACTGTTCAGCTTAGCGGGCAGATTGCGTCAGTTTTAACCGCAGTCAAGGTTGGCCTGATAGTTTTTGTTGGATTGGGTGCGCTGCTGTTTGCCACCGGAGGTAATATGCAGAATTTTCTAATGGCTGAGCAGGGCGGAAGCTGCAACGGAGTTTCAGACAGCGTTAGGTTTGGAGCGGCCGGATATTCTTTTGCAAGCGGATTTGCAGCAGCAATGATCGGTGCACTTTGGGCATATGATGGCTGGAACAATCTGGGTTTTGTTGCCGGTGAAGTCAAAGAGCCCGGTAAGAATATACCACGTGCCATAATTGGCAGTACGATTTTGGTGATTTTGCTCTATGTCGGTGTGAATTCCATTTATTTTTACATACTTGATCCGACCACGATCGCACATGTTTCACCAGATTCTTCTGTAGCTGCTTCAATTGTCAGCAGGTTTTCAAGCCTGGGCTGGCTTGAAATCACAGGCAGTGCAGCCCTTGTGATCTTTACAGTGGGATTGATGATCTCGTCGCTCGGAACGCTTCATACTTCGATTGTTGCGGGCTCCAGAATACCCTTTGCAATGGCGCAAAATGGGCTGATGCTGAAAAGGCTTGGGCAACTTTCAATAACAGGAGTTCCGATTACAGCATTGATTTTCCAAGGCTTTCTGGCTTCAATCCTTGCATTAACAGGGTCCTTTGATACTCTGACAAACTACGTGATCTTCGGCTCGTGGATATTTTACGGACTTGCGACATCTTCAATTTTTATTTTCAGGAAAAGACACCCTGAGCTGGATAGGCCATACAAAGCGCTCGGATATCCGCTTGTGCCGGTTATATTCCTTTTGGTAACTATATGGTTATTGGTAAGGACTCTGATAGATACACCAAAAGAGTCATTTACAGGAGCTTTGTTAATTCTTCTGGGAATACCGGTTTATTATATATTTATCAAACGTAATAATTCATTTATCTCAAAAGCTGAAAATGGATAGTCGTTTAGTAAGGGACCGCAGACAGGGAACAGACCGCAGAAAGCGCCGAAGATTTTACCTTACAAGAGAGGTGGAATGGGAAAGCGATGGCCGTTTATTTAACGGTACATTAAGCGATATAAGCGAGGATGGATGCTTTATTCTGAGCGGCGGAGAGGTTGCTAACGGCCAACGAATCAGAATTCATCTACCGATTGATGAAAGCAGAGCTCTTGCAATAGCAGGCGAAGTTGTAAACCACGCATACGAGATAGGATTTGGCGTAAGGTTTCGTCAACTTGGGGATTCAGAAATCGGCCTGATCAAGCGAATGTTCAATTTTGGATAACAGGGGTTACAAGGCTTTTTTGAGTCCAACAATTTTTGAGTCCAACAAAAAGTCAGAGAATTTAAATTTGTTTTCTCTTCCGGATACTATTTCTCTCTTCAGATAGACCGCTAGCTTTATTCTAAAACCCTTAAAAAACATCCAGGATAACATTTACATCGGACAATATTTAGAAAAATTCATTCAACCGCCGACGCAACCCCTTGCCGAAATATTGAAAAATCCTGCGGCAGGCATTGTCAATCTGAAATGTTTCGGAGGGCTTCGGCAGCGATTTCGCGGTCATCAAAGTGAAATTTTTG
>DATLZX010000253.1:0-8041 GCA_035573795.1 Pyrinomonadaceae bacterium
CTGCAAAACTAAAAGCATTAAATCTCTTTTTTTACAAGAATCACAAAGGCGTCGCCAGACAGTTTAATAATCACTAACTTCAATTAACGGCAAAAAAGATTTATGCTCTACTGCGTCCGTAAATAGCCGTCAGCTCTGCAAGGCGATCGAGCATTTCTTTTTTGAGGTCATCTGATCGAAAACGCCATCTCCAGTTTCCATCTGTTGACGCAGGCAGGTTCATTCGCCCTTCTGTTCCGATGCCCAGAATGTCCTGCAGCGGAGTGATGGCCGTATCGGCAACGCTTGCCCAGACTGCCCTAATAAAATCCCAGTTTATTTCTTTTCCATCAGTGTTGAGATAACGTTTGCAAAATTCCTGTTCGCGATTTATTTCTTCCTGTGCACGAGTTGAGCCGGCACCGGCAACAGAGTTCCACCAGCCGACGGTCGTATCGTTATCATGAGTACCTGTATACGCCACACAATTGCGGACATAATTATGCGGCAAATCATGGTTGCGCGGGTCACCGCCAAATGCAAACTGAAGTATCCTCATGCCCGGAAATCTGAAATCATCGCGCAGGCTCTCAACCTCCGGTGTAATCACTCCAAGGTCTTCGGCAATTATGGGAAGTTCACCAAAGGCCCTTTTTAGCGTTGTAAAAAGCTCTCGCCCGGGAACATCTACCCAGCGGCCATGTTCTGCAGTTTTATGATCTGCGGGCACTTCCCAGGTTGCGACAAATCCGCGAAAATGATCAATCCTGATGATGTCAGCCAGCCTGAGAGAGTGGGCTACCCTTGCACGCCACCAACTGAATCCATCTGCCAGCATTGCCTGCCAATCATATATCGGGTTGCCCCAGAGCTGTCCGGTCTGAGAAAAATAATCAGGCGGAACTCCCGCAACAACCCTCGGGCGCCCTTTTGGCTCCAGTTTGAATTTGTCCTGGTTACACCAGACATCTGCAGAATCTGCAGCAATGAATATCGGAATATCTCCGATAATTTTTATGCCGGCGTTGTTGGCAGCAGCTTTAAGCTCAGCCCACTGCCTGAAAAAAAGAAACTGGTAAAACTTTTCTCTTTGGGTTTTTTCATAAAGTGACTCTGCGGCAATTTTTAACGCCTTTTCATCACGTAGCGCCAGAGGCTCTTCCCATTCATACCATGCTTTTTCTTCCTGCTGATTCTTTATAGCCCGAAACAAAGCATAATCTTCTAACCACCAGGCGTTTTCGCCAACGAATGTTTCAAACTTGCCTCGTAAATCTACACTTGTTGTGTGGGTAAAATTTTCGAAGGCATTTTCAAGAATTTTCCTCTTCCAATCTGCAACCAGTCCATAATCAACTTTGTTTTCATCAAATTGCGGGGCAGATTGTAAAAGATCCTTGCCAATCAATCCCTCTGCAACAAGCCTTTCCGGAGAAACCAAAAGCGTGTTGCCGGCAAATGCTGAAAAGCATTGGTAAGGCGAATCACCAAACCCAGTCGGGCCTAACGGAAGCATTTGCCAATAGGTTTGATTTGCCTGATGTAATGATTCAATCCAGCTATATGCGGAAGGGCCAAAATCTCCTATCCCGTAAGCCGTGGGAAGGCTAGTTGGATGCAGAAGAACGCCCGATGCCCTTTGAAAAAACATTATTGCTCTGTGAAGCCCTCTGGATTTAACTAATCTCTTTTCTAAACGAACAAAAGATAACTCATGCCCGAAAGTTTAGGTTTTCAGTTGATCCCGTAAGTTTTTATATTATCTGTGTAATTATTCAGGTTAAGAATATCTATGCTCAGCAATAAAAATCAAACAGCTTTTTAATAACTCGGCTTGGCCGTCATCCGGAAAACTTTCTGAGTATAAAAACTGCATAGATAACGGAAGATCCTTTTGGCCTGCTAAAATCATCCGATTTGAATTGAAAAAATGCGCGTCAGCCCAGTTTTTGGCTGTCCCAGGCCATTTACTATGCTGACGCGCTTCTTCCAGGAGGACTATACCGCAAAAGAGCTCTTTAAAAATCCAACCTAATTGAGTTCTGCCTGAGTCTAGAACTCCATTCTTAGGCCGAATTGGATTTGCCTGTTAGTAAATCCATAGGTCGAGCGAATGCGGCCAAACCCAAAAACCGGATCAGTGTTGAAATAATCCGTATTTGGAGGTGTAAGCTGCGGTGTATTGAAAAGATTGAAGAACTCTGTCCTGAATTGAATCTTCCAACTTTCATAAATAACGAAATTCTTCGTTAGGCCAAGGTTCATTTGATTGAGAATCGGCCCACGGAGACTGTTCCTCTCAAGAGTTCCAAACCTGCCGGAAGGTGCCGGAGTAAAAGCGCTTCTTACCAGATATGGCTCTGTGTCGCCCGTATAAGGCTCACCAATAAGGTCAACCCTGACACCATTGACGCGGACGTCGAAAGGTTGGCCGCTGCTGACACGGTAAATTCCGTTGATTTGCCAGCCCCCAATCAATGTATCAAGTGCCTTTGGAATATCTGAACCAAACCTTCTACCCCTTCCGAAAGGAATGTCGTAAACTGATTCGAGCGAGAGAACCTGCGGAAAGTCAACACGAGATGTGGCCAGCGGCTCTATAAAGTTTATGTTTGTATCCGCTACAGCATCGAATGCTCCCTCGCCATTATCTTTTGTTTTCGAAAGCGAGTAAGCAATTCTGTATTGCCAACCGCGCGAAAATCTTCTTTCCAATTGGACCTGAAGGGCATCGTACTGAGACTCGCCAATATCATCTCTGACTTTTACAGGATTGCCGGCCAGAGTAGGATAACAAGGCGCTGTCGAGGTACCGTTCGGACAGGGTACGTTTGTTCCCGGCTGGATTACCCTTCCGTTAAGGTTATAGTAAAGTATCAGATTGCGACCGCGAGTTCCGATGTAGCCAACACTCAGAGCAGTGTCTCGGGTGAGCTGGCGCTGATACTGAATGTTGAATTGATGAACATTGGAGGTTTTGTTATCCGGCTTCCATGCAAGCACCGCAACATTTCTGGGATCATCGAGATTTACACTGCTGACGCTGCCGAGAGGGAGCGGCCCGGTTGCCAGCCTTGAATCCAGAGTGTTGTTCGGCGCACGCCCTGAAAGCGTGATTCTGACCCCATCCGTAAAGTTGAATTGCGAGAAACCGCTGTAAGGCGGATTCTGTGCAAGCTGGTTATCAATACCGCCACGGTCAAGGAAATAAAACAAACCATAGCCTCCGCGTATCACATCCTTTCCTTTACCGGATATGTCATAGGCAAAGCCGATCCTTGGCCCGAAGTTGTTTCTATCGGTTTCAGTAAGTGAATCGCCGCTTCCCTTAGCAAGTATCAATTTGCCGGTTTTAAGGTCGAAGTTTGCCTGACGGCCATACATTTCTGTTGGATTGGTGAAATATTCGTATCTCAGGCCGAGGTTGATTGTCAGCCTGGAACTAGCCCTCCAATCGTCTTGAATAAATGCCGCATTCTCCCAATTTCTGGTGCCTACAAACCCAAAAGGCGGGCCTATCTGATAATTGCAGACGAAACCAATGAGGAGGTCAGCCTGTTCCCAACCAGTTGAGGGAGCTCCGCCACATTGCGAGGGATCTCCATTTCCGATTAGGAAAAAGTACCCTTTGCCGCGATTCGGCCTGTATAACGCAACATCTCGTCGAAGAATTGTACCGCCGATCTTGATAGTGTGCGAACCGCGATTGAAACTGATGCCATCTACAATCTGGTAAGTATCCTGCGGCACGATGTAAGGGCCGAAATCACCCGTATATTCCAGCTGTCCGTTATATCCGCCAATCAACGCACCGCCGCCAAGGCTTGGGTCACGGTTGGCATTTGGAATGCCTAAATCTGCTGAAATTGTTTTATCGAAAAAAGGCGGGGTATATCCATACTTGATTCTGTTTGCCTGAATTCTTAGCTCATTAAAAAAGCTGCCCGAAAAAGCCGTGTTCAACCCGACAACGAATCCACGTGTACGAATAGGATTTGTGCCGGAACCGAAACCCGCAGGCAGATTAGGCAGTCTGGACGAAACTGTCTGATCGAAAAATCCCTGGCTGATTCGGCCAAAAAGCTGATTCTTCGTTGTAAGATTGCTGTCAATCCTTACATCGTAAGTGTCAGTTTGTGTAGTTTCATTCCTGGTAGTAACGTAATTGCTGAAAACGCCCGGCCTGTTCGGCAAAGGAAAAGCCTTTAAATAATTGAGACCTACATTGTTCATCCTGTTACCGGGCAATAAATCAACTCTGTTTCCGGGAATCGGCGAATTGGTAAGAATGTCAATTAACTGAATCGGGTTGGGAAGCGTCAGCAGTTCACTGAAATCGCCCGTACGCATCTTTGCTGTCGGCACAGTCGCTGTTTCCTGATTGAGAGGCAGAAACTGGCGGAGCCCCTCGTAATCACCGAAGAAAAACAAGCGGTCGCGGATTATCGGCCCGCCAAAGGTGCCGCCAAATTGGCCCCGACGAAATTCATTCTTAGTTGAATTGAAGGTAGGCCTGGCATCAAAATTATCATTTCTGATGAAAATAAAAGCACTGGAATAAAAATTGTTCTTTCCGGATTTGATAACTGAATTAACGATACCGCCGCCGCCACGGCCGAATTCGGCCGGCGCCACGCTTGTCTGCACCCTAAATTCCTGAACAGCTTCTGCAGAAGGAAAAACATTTATCGTATTAACCAAAGACTCATTGTTATCAACACCATCCAGGAGAAAATTATTTGCCTGGGTTCGCTGTCCATTTATCGAGAGGGCAGCACCACCTGTGTTTCGCCCACGATAAGTTTCGGCATTGCCTGATACCCCGGTCGCAAACCCATCGGGAACACCCTGTGTAACTCCCGGCGTCAGCCTGGCCAACTCCAACACGTTTCTTCCATTAAGGGGAAGTTCAACTGCCTCCCGGCCGTCTATCACTTCTCCTACGGCAGAGGTAGCAGTATCTATCTGCCCTGTATCCGTTGTTACATTAACTGTCTCAGTAACTTCGCCGGGCTCCAGATAAAAATTCAGCTCAAGGACTTGCGCAACGTTCAGTGTGATTTCCTGTTTGGTTACCTTGAAACCATTTACCTTAGCCTCGATAAGGTATTGGCCTGGCTGCAACCCGGAAAGCACAAATGATCCGTTTGCTCCGCCATTTACGTCGAAAGTCTTGCCTGCGCTTTTTGAAGTAACCTTTATTGCCGCGCCGGGCAATATCGCACCTTTCTGGTCAAATACTGTTCCCTGAATTCTAGCCGTTTCAGTTTGTGAAAAACTGGCCATTACAGCAAAGATTATCAGTCCAGCAGCCATTACGGCTCTCTGCATAGAAAATTTAGTTAATTCAGTTATTTTTTTCATACCTACCTCTGAAATTATTTGCATGCGGCCAGCCTTATGCCGAACCGACAGAAGTTCTCCAGATTTCTGTAAATCCTTTATTCGTATATTTAGATTTTCAAGATTTTGTTTGTTTTGGAAACAAACAAAGTATTAACCTTGAATTAACCTTTTGTCAAGAAGAAATTTGCAGATTTATATTTTTTCTGAATATGAAGCTAAAAGCGTGATTTTCCTGAATTCCAGAATCAGGCGCTAAGCCACATTGAAAAAGCAACAAAATCCTTTGCAACGTTCGTTAACTCTAAATTATTCAATGATTTAACAATTATTTCAATTTGCTGAAGCAAATTTTCTTGCCAGTACAAGGCTTATCGAACCCAGTATTGTTGGGTTTTCACCCAATGCCGAGGGAATAATCTCCGCGAGCCTTATCTCTTGCCGGATGCTTCTTCGGCCAGCTTCCTGCAACTCTCCCTTGATAATGTCCCAAGCCTTTGTAATTGAACCACTTATAACAATTGCCTGGGGACTGAAGCCTATCAATAGGTTCGAAATACCGATTCCGAGATAGCGGGCATTTTCTTTCAGTTTTTCAATCGCCAGTTTTTCACCGTTCAGCGCCAGGGCGATCAAATGGTCAATGTTTATTGAAGAGGGAGCGGCGATTTTCGCCTCTGTGATGTACCTATGCAGCAATGCTTTTTCGGATGCGTGAGCTTCCCAGCAATCGCGGCGGCCGCATGAACACTCTACAGGCGCATTGTCCGCAACGAACATATGGCCGAATTCTCCGGCGGCGCCTTTTTCTCCGCGATATACCTGGCCCTCTATAACAATTCCCGTACCAATACCCTCAGCGACGAAGACCATTATAAAATTGCGCGTCCGCTTGATTTCAGCAGCCCCGAACCAAAGCTCTGCCAGAGCAATCGCGTTTGCATCATTCTCGATGGTTACATTCATTCCGGACTTAGCCTTTATCTGGCGGCCGATGTCCCAATTTGACCATTGAAAATAGGGTACGTACAATGCCACACCTTTGGATTGATCAGCAATTCCGGGCACAGTAATACCAACCTCAAGAGAAGAATCCGGAAACTCTTTATGTGCATCAAGCGTTTTCTCGATTATTTGACGGTTCATGTAGTCAATGTCGGCCGAGGTCGGAAAAGATTCTTTTCTTAAAATATTTCCGACAAGGTCTGAGACTACAATAGTCGTAACGCTTGGAGTAATATCTATGCCGATTGCGACAGGTGTCCCACTGCGGAGTCGAAGCAGTGTGGGCTTGCGCCCGCCGGTAGAGTCTCCGGTCCCGATTTCTTCTATTAAACCTTCCGATTCAAGGTCATCAACTATTGCAGAAACAGTCGATCGCTGCAAAGAAGTCTCGCGCGCAATATCAGCGCGGGAGATCGGTGCCCGCGCGCGTATGTAATTCAATACGATCTGCTTGTTAATATCGCGGATAGTATTATGACGCGCAATCTGCTTTTCTACTTTGTGCAAATAAATCTTTTTCATTTGCTATCTGGGCAAATCCAAACACTCACTGATGCTTGTCAAATTCCGCATCAAAACAGGCTTCAATCTGATTAAAGAGCAATTTACGAAACTAATCGAATAGCCTACTTTGTTACGTTATCTCAGTGATTTAGTTCAAACAATCAACGGCCCAAAAAGTCTGATTTAAATAATCTTTCAGCTTGAGAACCGAATTGTTTCGGTAAACCGAGACATTGTTTGTTATGACAACAAACAAGGTTATCATAAACGATAATTCAGGAAATTCAAGACTAAGTTTCAGGGCAAACATTTTTTGGCTTATTTTTTCAACCCATTTTAGAACTGGTGTAGCAGAGCAAATTTGACGCTTGACAAAATATATATCTGTAGTCTACTATAGACTTTAGTTCTGTTATGAACAATACACCATTTCAAGAAATGATCGACGGAAAGCGAAAAGCAACAGGTAGTATAAGCCTTGAGAAAGACAAATTGATGCGGATTGGAGACGTGGCACGCAAAGCGTCAATCGGTATCGAAACCTTGAGATTTTACGAGAGGCTTGGCCTCATAGAAGCGACTCGAAGAACACCGAGCGGTTACAGGGAGTATGACCAGTCGGTTTTTGAAAGAATTGATTTTATCCGAAAGTCTCAGGAAATCGGTTTTTCTTTAGAAGAGATAAAGGAAATTATCGGACATAAAAAGGCAGGGCGAAGTCCCTGCTCTCATGTAAAAGATTTGGTAAGGCGCAGGCTTTCTGAGCTTGAGCACAAAATAAAATCAATGCAAAGCTCAAGAAAAAAACTGGCAAAAATGCTTAAGGATTGGGAAAAAATCGGAGAAAGCGAAGGACACGTCTGTGGCCTGATCGAAAAACATTCCGAGAGAATGTGATGTGATGCAAGGCCTAACGGCATAATGTTGCAACAATCGCATTCCAGATTACCCAAAATTTGAACCAGTTGGCTTTGGTCACAGTAACTTAGGAGTTTGAATTATGAACAACGCAGTAACCATTCAGAGGCCAAAAAAGGTAGCCGTTGAAAACCGTGAAAAATTAACCTTTGGAATTACTGGCATGAGCTGCGCCTCTTGCGCTGCCCATATCGAGCATAATCTCATGCAGACACCAGGAGTGATCGCGGCCGAAGTAAACTTTGCAACGCAGAGTGCAAATGTTGAATTTGACAAAAGCAAAACCGGCGAA
>DATLZX010000254.1:0-6472 GCA_035573795.1 Pyrinomonadaceae bacterium
GCCTATAATACTGATGCCGCAGGATTTATCAGGCCGATCAAAAAGCGCATCAGTGATTTGTCCTCAGCGAGAGCAGCAGTGCTTGGAACAGGCGGGGCAGCGCGTGCAGCCATCTACGCTCTCCGAGAAGAAGGGGCTGAAGTGACTCTCTTTGGGCGAAATCAGGCCAAAGCGGCGGAACTTTCAAAAGAATTTGCTACCTCCTTTGTTAATTGCGATGTAAGTTCTGACCGGCTTGACTTTAGGGATTTCGACATTGTCGTCAATGCTACACCAATCGGGTCAAAAAACTCTAAATATTCCTTTAATCAACATTGTCACTTTCGCGGTGTAAAGATCGTCTATGATTTGGTTTATGTACCAAAACTTACCGCATTTCTAGAAACGGGAATCAGGGCCGGTGCCGAACCGATCTTTGGCAAAGAGATGCTTTTAGAACAGGCAGCCTTGCAGTTTGAAATCTGGCATGGGAGAAGTGCCCCATTCGAGGTGATGCAGGCCGCTATCGAAAGCCTTTGATTGATTCAGGCTCCGTTTGAAAACATTTGATCGCGGGAAAGTTTATCAATCCGGTTAAATGATAAGTTTAGCAATCTTGGCTGCGCGCTTATGCCATATCTGCTAATTAAATTGTTGGGTTTATTGTATTTATGGCGAAATTATCGCAACACGGATTAGCCCGAGGAACATAAACTTTCGCCGTTTCGTATTTAATTTTATGGCGGGATTAATCTCATGACGGAAGAACTCAACATCCGTTACAATCGTCAGATACTCTTCCCCAAAATCGGAAAAGAGGGTCAAAGGCGTCTTGCCGAGTCAAGAATAGCCATAGTCGGCTGCGGCGCTCTCGGCACTGCCCATGCTGAAACTCTAGCAAGGGCCGGTGTTGGCTACATTCGGTTGATTGATCGTGATTTTGTCGAGCATACAAACCTCCAGCGCCAGATACTTTTCACGGAAGAAGATGCCGAATTTCGTTACCCCAAAGCCGCTGCTGCCGCCGCCAGGCTCAATGAGGTAAACTCTCAAATCAAGATTGAGCCGAAAATCTCCGATTTCAATGCGCGCAATGCCGAAGACCTTTTATCTGATGTAAATCTGGTTATAGACGGAACAGACAACTTTGAAACCCGCTATCTGATCAATGATGTTTGCGTTAAAGCCGGAATTCCTTGGATTTATGGAGCTGCCGTTTCAACCTACGGAGCCACAATGACAATAAGGCCTGGCTCAACGCCTTGCCTAAGGTGTATTTTCGCCGAGATGCCGCCAGCCGGCTCTTTGCCTACTTGCGATACGGCGGGCGTCATAATGCCGATCATACTGAATATTTCCTCGATACAAACTTCTGAAGCCATCAAGCTGCTTTGTGGTGCATTCGAGGACCTGCATAATTCTCTGATTCAGCTCGATATCTGGAATATGGATTTTCGCCGAATCAAACTTGAGGTGCCGGACAAGGACTGTCCCTGTTGCGGCAAGAGAAATTTTGAATTCCTGAACAACTTCAGGCAGGAATCAACCGTTCTTTGCGGGAGAAATGCTGTGCAGGTGCTGCCAAGAAATACGGCCGGGCTTGACCTCGAGCAGCTTGCAGATAAATTGAAATTTATTTATCCGGTCGAGCAAAACCGGTTTCTGGTGCGATTTTCTACTGGCGAATTCGACATAAGCGTTTTTGCCGACGGCAGGGCGATAATCAAGGGAACTGATGATCAGGCGGTTGCGAAATCTATCTACGCCAAATTTATAGGGGCCTGATAACTTATCGGGGGCTCGATAGCCCAATTTGGGGATTAGTTTTGCTGCTATGTCCGTTTTTAATGCTGATTTATGTCCTTGAAGCCTTTTTTTATCTTATTGCCGTCTGCTAGGCCCTCAAATTCATTAATCATAAGCAGAAGGCATGCATAAACAGACGGCTTATCTGCTTAACCGCTGCAAGGATTATTTGAATTTTATAGTTTCGACTCAATATAAAGGGGATTTTTTAATTTAGGTGCAATGAAAAGTTTTGACGGTGATTCGAAACATGTAGTGATAATCGGAGGCGGCTTTGGCGGACTTTGGGCAGCCAAGGCGCTGGCTAATCGTCCTGCTCGGGTTACTCTTATTGATAGAAAAAATCATCATGTTTTTCAACCGCTTCTTTACCAGGTAGCAACCGCCGTTCTCTCGCCCGGAGAAATTGCACAGCCTCTTCGCAGAATCCTTCACCGGGCAAAAAATATAGAGGTTTTATTAGCAGAGGCTGTTGATATCAAGCCGGATATTTCAAAAGTAATCCTAGATGATGGCTCTGACCTGGAATATGACTATTTGATCGTTGCGGCAGGCGCAAGGCATTCCTATTTCGGCCATCCGGAATGGGAAAATCTCGCACCTGGACTAAAGACATTGGAGGATGCCGTTGAAATGCGCCGGCGTATTTTTCTTGCCTTCGAATACGCCGAACGCGAAGCATATCTCGAAGGAAATCGCCCGCAATTGAACTTCGTCGTAGTCGGCGGAGGGCCGACGGGCGTTGAGCTGGCCGGAGCTATAGCAGATATCGCCAGACAGGCTCTTTCTGCGGACTTTAAGGCTATTGATACCAGAAGGGCAAACGTTATTCTTTTCGAGGGCTCGGATAGGATACTTGGCTCCTACGATCCAGACCTTTCTCTGAGCGCACAGCGTCAGCTCGAATCGCTCGGCGTTGATGTGAGGCTAAATAGCTTCGTTCGTGAAATAGAACCGGGCAGGGTGCGAGTAGGCGAGGAATGGATTGATTGCGATGTAGTGCTTTGGGCTACGGGCGTTGAGGCTTCGCCAATCGGGAAGTGCCTGGGCGCGGAACAGGACAATGCAGGCCGCATAAAAGTAGCGGACGATTTAAGCGTACCAGGCCACCCAAACATTTTTGTAATCGGCGATCAAGCGCATTTCGTTCGTGAAAATGGAGAGCTTGTCCCGGGAGTTTCTCCCGCAGCAATGCAGATGGGAAGGCACGCAGCCCTTAACATACTGGCCGACATCACTGGAAAGAAGCGAAAAAAATTCCAATACGTAGATAAGGGCTCAATGGCTACAATCGGACGGAGCCGTGCAATTGCCGATGTTTTCGGGATAAAGGCATCTGGTTTTGCTGCCTGGCTCTTCTGGCTATTCCTGCACGTATTTTTCCTGATTGGTTTTCGTAATAGGCTAGCTGTCCTGGCGGAATGGTTTTGGGCTTATCTTACAAGGGAAAGAAGCGCCCGCCTGATCACCGGCGATGCAGATGACCTCAAGAATGCGATTAGGTTTATTCGCGCCCGATAGCGTCCAAGAAAAACGGCACCAAGTGCAAACGAGGCTTCTCACAGGGCTATGAGCCCCAAAAAGCATGCAACTCTAAATTAAAAATTTTAATTATGCATTATTAATTTCTATAGCAATTGTTTATTATCGAATCATTTGCGCTTTCCCTTTGACAAAACAGTTTTGAGACAAAGCTTTATTGCAGATAAAATCCTTTGAAGCTCTATTTAGGAGCTTTCTGCTTCAGGAGCGGCTTTAACCAAAGTAAATTATCAGCAAAAATGCATTTTTTATTATTCTGTTGATTATACTGTCGGCTTTGATTGCACCGTAAAATTATTGCAAGGTAAAAAATGAAAAAAATCCTAACTTTAGTTATTTTTGCTTTCCTAATCGGCTATCAACCGGTTTTGGCAATTACTTCAGGCCCACAAATTTGGAGCCTCAATGATCGGGAAGAAATCCTGAAAGGAAATGCAATAAGTGTCTCGATTAACCAAAACGGCAGGATGACTGCTGCACCCGAGGTAAAAGCTCTATATTCCGGCCAACAGCCCTTCGCCTGGTGCTCGGTTATTGATAAATCAGGCGCGGTGTATGTGGGAACCGGCCCTGAGGGCAAACTTTTGCGCATTTCAGCAGATGGACAATCCGAAGTACGTACGGATTTCAACGAAATAAACGTTTCTGCTCTTGCAACAGACAAAAGCGGTAATTTATTTGCTGCTACCTCACCTGATGGCAAGGTTTACAGGATTTTGGCTGATGGAAAACCTGAAGTATATTTTGACCCTAAAGAAAAATACATCTGGGCTTTGGCTTTTACAACAGACGGTAGTCTCCTTGTTGCAACTGGCGAAAAGGGACGCATTTACCGGGTAAATCAAGCCGGCGCCGATCCCGAAAAATCAGTATTTTATGATACTAAATCAACTCATGTTATCTCGCTTGCGGTTGATGCAGCGGGCAGTATCTATGCAGGAACTGATCCTGATGCTACAGTGCTTGTTTTCAGAAATGGTAATAAGCCTTTCGCTTTGCTGGATTCGCCACTGAGCGAGATTCATGAGATAGCTATTGCGGATGACGGCAGTATTTATGCTCTGGCCATAGCAGATACGGTTTCGGATAAACAGCCTCAGACCGGCAGCAGTCAGCAAAAGAATGAAAAAATAGTCAGCCAGCCAAAACCCAATCCCGGGCAGCCGGAGCCGCCAAAACGCAGCCTCTACGACCTAAGTAATGTAAAGTCAGTCGTTTATCGGATTGCTTCTGACGGCGATTACGACATCATCTGGTCATCTGCGAATATTACTGCTTTTTCTATCCTGCCCACTAAAAATAATGAATCAAGTGGCGTACTGATCGGAACTTCTGAAAGTGGGCGAATTTATTTTGCCGATAAAAATGGGAATGATACCCTGCTGGCTGAAACGGGTGCTGGCCAGATTTCTCAGCTTCATAGAACAGCCACAGATTATCTGGCTGTGGCTAGCAATCAGGTTTCGCTCTTTCTGGTCGGATCAAAACCTGCTGCAGAAGGCTTGTATGAATCGCCGGTTTTTGACGCAAAATACCCGACCAGATGGGGAAATATCTGGTGGACGGCCACCGGAAAAGTAATTTTAGAAACACGCTCGGGAAACAGCGACTCCCCGGATGAATCTTGGAGCCAATGGCAGCCAGTAACTGAAGCGAATGGACGCGGAGAGGTTAAAAGCCAAATTGCCAGGTTTTTTCAATGGCGGGCCCGTATTTCCTCAGGAGCCGAGCTGATGGACGTCAGGCTGGTTTATTTCACAAAAAACATTGCTCCGGAAATCACTTCGTTGCAGATGCTTGACCCCAACGTTGGCCTGGCACCTAATCCTCCCGCTCAGATAGACCCGAATATTGAGCTATCCGGGCTCGATCCTGCCTCGTTTGGAATGGTCGTTGCGCAGCCAGCGCCGCGGCGGCTTTTTATCAAAGGGGCCCGCAGTTTCCAATGGACTGCCGAAGATAGAAATGGGGATAAACTAGTCTACGACGTCCTGATAAAAAACGCTGCGGCAAAAGATTGGATTACACTTAGCCGGGGACAGTCCGAAAATTTTTACTCTCTCGATACCCAATCCTTCTCAGACGGGCGTTACATAATCAAGGTAATAGCCCGCGACAGCCCAAGTAACACCCGGCAGGACGAACGTTTCTCAGAAACCGAAAGTGAAGCGTTTTTCATAGATAATACCCAACCAGCTCTGAAGATAATGGGCGATCCAGCCAAGGATAAAAACAGCTACCTGGTAAGATTTTCTGCACAGGACGGCGGCAGTTTCATAGCCAGGGGAGAATATTCAATTGATGGCGGAGCCTGGCAAAAAATCAACCCCGTTGATGGAATTGCCGATTCCCCCGATGAGGTTTTTGCCGTGCCAGTCCCCGTAGATGCTAAAACCGTTACACTTAGGGTTTTTGATGCAAACTCGAACGTTTCTACTGTGAGCTGGACGGTGCCCAGATAGCCTGCCCTTACCGCGACTTAAAGGACAGGGTGTAACAAATCTGGCTAGAAAACTAACAAGCCATAGTAGAAATCACAGATTTGCTGCTTTGAGACTTCGCTTAGAGACTGGATTATATCCGGGCTGGCTGATTATTTTTTTAAGAAGCTTATCGGGATTATAAGGAAGATCAAGGCTTTTTGTTTAAAGGGATTTAACCGGTAGATTGCCGGATGTCGAGACCTCTAACGGTTAATTCGAATTCTCTTTGGCAGGTACTTCCAAAAGTCGCGTTGTGTCTTCCGTAACGCTTGGAACGATGTTTTTGCTACTGTCGAACCCGCTGCCTGAAGTATCAGCACTGTTTAACACTTTTGTATGTGAATCAAGCGGGTTACCAATTGCGGCCCTATCTGCATTGGTTAGGCCTTTACTTTCTCCTGCAGTTTGAAGGCGGCTGCTATCTTTTGAAGCAAGGTAAAGATCAGCAATCCCGCCGCCCAGACACCCAAAAGCCGGTATCAGCATCCAAAACCACCAGAAATGCCCGATCGGATTGAAAGAAAGTATGATTGAAATGATTAAAAATGCCAGTCCGGTAAATATTTTAGGAAGGGCAGATTCCACGCCGCCTTTTCTTTTACTCTTTGATTTTGAGGATGATTCCAGGTTTTGCAGGTTTCCGCTTACTGCGGCATTGACCA
>DATLZX010000255.1:0-2804 GCA_035573795.1 Pyrinomonadaceae bacterium
CTGATTTTGATGAATTTAAGAACAATCAACGGCGGCTAAAATACCTATCATTTTTTGGCCGTCGGCAACACAAAAATATTTATTTAAGGAGGTGCTGCGATGGCCAAAAAGCCCTACTTCGAAGATTCTTTACACTCCAAGATAAACTTTTCCTCGTCTGCACCGACTAAGAAAAACCTGAACCCGATCTCGGTTGATTACCTGGACAAGATTATTTATGACCTGGCATCTTCCTATGAAAACAGGCGGGCACGCCAGGTTTCTGAATGGGAAAAAGCTCAGTCAACTGCTTGCTCATTCAAGTTGAATTTAAAATCTTTATAACAGCCAGTATCAGATGCCGGTTAAAACTGATTTCAACTTCTTTGGCGCGGTTTGTAATTGATTAAACAAGATTTTACAAATAAAGCAATCTTCGCTCTCCGGAATGATTAAGATTATTCTTGCAATATTGAGCCCTCGACTAACAAAGATGAGGGCTTCAATACCCTCTTATTCAAAATCCGCAACCATAAAAGTCCTTACTATCTTCGCTTTTTTTCTGCTGATGCAACTATTTTCGGGGCTTGTCGCAGCCCAAACACCAGACCTTGAATTGCTTCGTTCAGGGACTTCAGAAGAAAAACGCACAATTTTGGGCAAGCTTCGGCTAACCGGCCAGCCTGAGGGTCTCAATTCTGCAATTCCGGCCCTCAAAGATAAAGATCCTGTTGTCCGGGCTACGGCGATTCCTGTCGTAGCAAAGCTGGGTCAAAAAGCTCTCCCTTACTTGATTGATTCGTTGGGCGATAGCAGCGCCTTGGTAAGAAAAGAGGCCGCTTATTCCATCTTTGAGATTTACGACGATTCTGCTTTTGAAAAATTAAAAGCTGTTTTAAACAAAGATCCCGAGATGGAGGTAAAAGTTGCTGCCGCATACGCAATCGGCGGCTCATCAAATCCCGCAGCGAACAAACCGCTTCTGGAAGTCCTCTCTTCGAAAAATACTGAAGAAAACGAATTTCTTCAGGCAATGTGTTCACTTTCAATTGGAAGAATTGCCCAAAGATTGCGCGGCGTCAGTGTTTCGATGGCAGTCCCCCAGTCCTACCTTACGAATTTTGCAGAAACAAAAACCTTGGCGGGAATGTTTTTAAAGCCGGCGCCGATTCCGGAAATTCAGTCCGTCTATAACAGACTTTTATCCGCTTACAAAAAGAGCGGCAATTGGCCTGAAATTAGGCGAAATACCGCATTTGCTCTTTTCGCATTATCCCCGCTGAAGGCTCAGGATGATTTGAAAGATTGCTCCTCTGACGAAGATTTGATCCTGAGAACCATTTGCAGAGAAGGCTTCGCAGGCAAATATTGATAAAATAAATGAGTGGAAAATCGCCTTTCAAATCCTGTTATTCAGGTTTTCGATAAGCTTGATTCGACCAATCTTGAAGTTTTGAGGCTTGCTCGGCAAGGCAGCGATGAAGGACTGGTCATCATCGCCAGAGAACAGACTGCGGGCCGTGGCAGGCTTGGCCGGCATTGGATTTCAAATCCTGATGCAGGCCTATATATGACCATTTTGCTGAGGCCTGACCTGCCTGCAGGACGCTTTACCCTGATTACGCTTGCTGCTGGAGTGGCTGTTTCTGAAACGCTTTCGGAAATCGGCATTCAAAACGACATCAAATGGGTAAATGACATCCTTGTAAACGGTAAAAAAATTTGCGGTATTCTGGCTGAAATTACAGAAACGCAAAAAGGAGTGGCTATTGCACTTGGTATCGGGATAAACCTCAGGCGCCAAAGCCTACCTGAAGAAGTCGAGCTTCTATCAACCTCGATAGAAGAGCATATCGGCAAAAAGATTTCGCCTGATAGCCTTGTCTCTTCCCTGCTAAGATATTTTTCTTATTTTTATAATATCCTCCATAGTGAGGATGGCCACAAAGAAATTATTGAAGCCTGGCGCCGCCGCTCGAGCTATTTCACGGGAAAAAAAGTCAGATTGATTATTGACAACTCTCAATTGATTGGCACTACTGAAGGATTAGAGCCGGACGGCGCCCTAAGATTGAGATTAGAAGACGGGCTTCTGAAAATCATCCGTGCTGGCGACGTCCGGCAATTGAGGGAATATGGTTAATTTGCCAGCCAAGCCATTTTTCCGAGGCCGCTTTTTTCCCGATGTACCCTTTTTCTGCGCTGGCTGATCTTTTAAGTGTAAATAACTGAAAATACATTAAAAATACATTAAAGCGTCGCCTTGCAAAAAAAATTCGCAAAACATATTTTATTGAGGTTTAAATTCTTTTTTAATTAGCAGCTTCAATAGTTTTAAATCCGGTGTTTTGTGGATTGAACTTTGTCTTTGCGGATTGTAACCTAAAGTAAGGTATTGATGATTTTATCGGCATTTGTGATCCGGTGCTGATAAAATATTATATGCCGGTGGCAGTGCGGCTGATAACTCTGCCTGGAAAAGCAAAACCGGGAAGGCACGAAAATTTATAAATTAAGGCTAAATTTTTTAATAGCCAGCTAATTTTATACTGATTCTGAGTTTTTTTATTATGCCAGACAATTTCGACAAAGATAACGAACTGAATTGGGACGATCCGTCTTTCCTTGAGGATGATTTCAACGAGGATGAAATTACCGATATAGATCTGGAAAGCGAGGAAAGCCCCTCCGAAGTTCGTACTGCAATACTCACTAAAAACAATATGTTCGCACTGCTTTGCTATAAAGCAGGCGAAAGCGGAGCCGCCATCTGCCGCGTTGATCCTCGCGAATCTGTTCCGGCCGTTCAGCTCTACCAGGATCCA
>DATLZX010000256.1:0-3386 GCA_035573795.1 Pyrinomonadaceae bacterium
CGGCGATGATGAAGCGTTTTTTACCTCCTACAATACCGAAGGGAAATTCATTTCCTATTACGGAGATAATCATCCGAAATATGCCGGCAATGTGGTTAAAGCAATGGCCTCTGCTAAAAAAGGCTATAAAAAGATTACCGAGCTGTTTTCAAACGAGGTCAGACTTGCCGAGCAGGCCAAAACGACGAACCATTCTGATTTCATAGAATTGGCCAGTCAGCTCGACGATGAGCTCAAGGCAAGGGTTGTAAGGGTAGAAAGGCTTACACCGACCATAGTTGACGTGATCGTCAAGGCTCCATTGCAGGCAAGAAAGTTCAGGCCAGGCCAATTTTATCGTTTGCAGAATTACGAAACGACGGCACAAATTATTGATGGAACCCGATTACTGATGGAGGGACTGGCCCTGACCGGCGCCTGGGTTGATACAGAAAAAGGTTTGCTATCCATGATCGTGCTCGAGATGGGAACCTCGTCGAGACTATGCTCTCTACTCAATGAGGGCGAGGAAGTCTTGGTAATGGGCCCGACGGGAACTCCGACCGAGATCCCGGCGGGCGAATCCGTAATGCTGGCCGGCGGAGGGCTTGGCAACGCCGTACTTTTCTCGATTGCAAGGGCATTGAAAGAGAACGGCAACCGGGTGATATATTTTGCAGGATATAAAAACGGAGCAGATCTGTTTAAGCGTGAAGAGATCGAGTCAGCGACAGACCAGGTAATCTGGGCGACTGATTATGGTAATGAAATAGTACCGAACAGGCCTCAGGACGCCCATTTTAGGGGAAACATTGTCGAGGCGATGGTAGCCTATGCCGAAGGCAGGCTAGGGAAACAGCTTATACCGCTCAGCGAGGTTGACAGGATAATCGCAATCGGTTCGGACAGGATGATGAACGGCGTACGCCAGGCACGGCATGGCGTATTAAAGCAATATTTGAAACCAAACCATATCGCAATCGGTTCAATAAACTCGCCAATGCAATGCATGCTCAAGGAGGTTTGCGCCCAATGCTTGCAAAGACATGTAAACCCGCATACTGGCGAAGAGTTTTTCGTCTTTTCCTGCTTCAATCAGGATCAGAATCTTGATTTTGTTGATTTCAAAAATCTGAATGAAAGGTTGAAGGCAAACAGCGTACAGGAAAAATTGACAAATCTGTGGCTTGATAGAATTTTGAAAAACGGGCAAGTTTCGGTTCAGGTAGGATAGGCTGAATCACTTAATCTTAATAGGCCAAATTAGATATTTTGAAAGGCTGGTTCAGAAAACCGGAAAAGCTGTAACAAATGATTGGGTAGGCTGAACCCGATAAATTTGACAAAAAACTTTGATACTCGGTTTTTGGGTAAAGCTCGTATCCGACAACGTTGGCTTACTGTAGTAAGTAGTAAGCTTTGGTTTTAATGAGAGCAAGGCCGGCTATTTAGCGAGCAATGCCCGGGCTTTGAATGAAATTTAGGATAATTTAATACTCTCGGCAAGAAAAGCCAGACTTTGATTAAGTAGGATTGATACGTTAGCCGCCGGAGATTGCTCCTAAAACGATGAATACTTCCTTGCCATCTGCTATTTCGGCAGGCAGTTCGCATTCCATGCCTTCATGAGAGAAATCTTTCGAGCAGGCATAAAATCTTAGGTAGGGCCGCCTTTTACCAGTTGCGTGGTCACGCACTGTGCCTTTAAGCATAGGATAGGCCGCCTCTAATGCCTGCAAGACAGAGCCGATTGTAACCGGCGGCTGAACATTCAGCAAAACCTCGCCATTTACTTTAGCAAGTGTCTGCAGATGGAAGGGAATTGCAACACGAACAGGCATTTCTTTCAGACAACAAAAAGTTTGCTAATAATTATCAGAAGAATACAATTCTCAATTTGAGATCTTTTGCTTAATCGCAATTTACTCCGCAGTCTTGCCAAATCATTCAATCGTTTGCACTTCGACAGACAGTACGGCAGGCAAATCCCTGACAATCGGCTCCCAGCTATCTCCTTCGTCGGGTGAAACATAAACCTGGCCGCCAGTGGTTCCGAAATAAACTCCGCAAGGATCAAGTTTATCAACTGCCATAGCATCTCTGAGAACATTTACAAAACAATTGCTTTGAGGCAGGCCGTTGGTGAGCGGTTCCCATTCATTGCCGCCTGCTTTGCTGCGATAGACCCGGAGACGGCCATCCGGTGGATAATGCTCCGAATCGCTTTTGATAGGAACAACATAAATTGTCTGCGGGTTGTTGTAATTTACGTCAATAACAAATCCAAAGTCAGTTGGAAGGTCGCCGCTTATTTCATACCAATTGTTTCCCGCATCGTCGCTCCGCATTACGTCCCAATGCTTTTGCATATAAAGGACATCCGTATTTTCAGGATGCATTGCTATCCTGTGTACACAGTGCCCAACCTCGGCAGTCGGATCGGGCAAGTAGTTGGAATGCAGGCCCTTGGTAATTACGTCCCAAGTATTGCCGCCATCCAGGGTACGAAAAGCTCCTGCTGCTGAAATCGCACAATACATTTTCTTTTCGTCATTCGGGTCAATCAAGATTGTGTGCAGCCCCATCCCGCCTGCTCCCGGAGCCCACTGTGGCCCGGTGCCATGCCCACGCAATCCGGCCATCTCATGCCATGTTTTGCCTCCATCGGTCGAGCGAAACAGCGCGGCATCTTCCACACCGGCAAATACCGTATCCGGATCAGAATATGAAGGCTCGAGGTGCCAGACCCGTTTGAACTCCCAGGGTTTTTGCGTGCCGTCATACCATTGATGGGTTGTTAATGGGCTGCCGGTTTCTGCAGACTCGTCATAAACAAACTTATTGCTTTCGCCGATGGGGAACCCTTCGGGAGTAGTTTTAGGAGCATCTGGCTCAGTGCCGGGTTGATACCAGGTTTTGCCTCCGTCGTCTGAACGCTGGATTATCTGGCCAAACCAGGCGCTTGTCTGCGAGGCGTAAATCCTGTTCGGGTCAGCTGGTGAGCCCTTCATATGATAAACTTCCCAACCTGCAAAAAACGGGCCATCCACCTGCCAATCTTTTCTTTTGCCATCAGATGATAAAATGAATGCCCCTTTACGTGTGCCGACCAAAACGCGAATTTGTGCCATAGTTTTATTTATTGGATTGAATCACATTTTTTAGTAAGAAAAACGGCTAACACTTTATCACAAGATTGGGGAAAATGCGCAAAGTGTTTCATTCCGCAGATTAACTTAAAAGAAAAAACAAGATTAAAAGCAAGTAAAACAAACGTTTGATACTTAAAGAAGGTGCAAAAGTTGCTTGGTCTGCTCCCGGCTTTCGTCATTACATGAAATCAAAACAGGACCGAGCCAAGCGGCACCTCGCGGTCGGGAACGCATAGCACTACGTTGCCTGCCGCA
>DATLZX010000257.1:0-3528 GCA_035573795.1 Pyrinomonadaceae bacterium
ATGCGTTTATCGCCCAGGGTGCAGGCAAGCCTATTCCAGCTTTCGAAAACTTCCGGGGATGATCTCAGCACAGAGCTGGCTGCATTGACGAAATGAAGCGTAGCTGACCCGCCAAATCTCAAGAAAGCTGAAGCCGAGTCAAGAAGAATTACTGCCTGCTGTGGCGAAAGCTGCTCGAGCGCGGTTGGAAGCATTGCCCAAAGATCGGCCGACAATCCGCCGGCACGGGCTGTGAGCTCATGCATTAACCTAATTGCAGAATTAAAAACAAGCGCCCGCTCTTTGCCAAATGCGTTGAGGGCTTTTGCAACACGCGGCGTTTCTGCTAAAAAGTTTGAACTATGCTGAGCAGAGCGGTCAGCAATTGCCGCTGCGAGTTCAAGCAGGGCATCGAGCTCTTTTTCTTCGAAAGAATCCACAAATTCGGGTATCAAACTTAAACTACCAACTGCATTGGAGCTGGACAATATCAATTGTTTTGATGCAAGTTCGAAAATTTTTGGAAGGAGGCCAAGGGGTATTTTATCGAAATTGGCCGGCAGCTCGGATACAAAAAAGTTGCTGGCGGCGTCCGGAGCGATAATTGCAAGTTTTCGGCCGAAATCAGCCCAAGCCTTGAAGGCAGCAGGTGGAAATCTTTCAGCAATAAACGGTGCCCTGTCCGCAAAAAGCCTTGCAAGACGAAAGGATACACCGGCCATGTTAGCCACCTGTTCGAGTGCGATCCGCCGCGTTTCGGAAGGTAGTTTTGTAAGCCTCGCAGTTATTTCTGCCAATGAATGCTTTGGCTGTAAATCGCGCATAGAAGAAACTAGACAAGGCCTTTGGCCAGGTTTCTTTACCTCTCTATTTTTAGTCTAGAATCAAGCAAGCCCGAATGTCTATTATTCTGACTGATATTCTGAGTGGTAATTTCAGCAATTAGTTTAAGAGTATGTATGAGTGATAAATGCTGGAAGTGATTTTCGCCAGGAAGCAAAAATGGTTATCAGATCAAAGCGTTTTGACTGATCAGGTTTTTTTGCGGATTAAACCGGATCTTGCGGGCT
Source organism: Pyrinomonadaceae bacterium (assembly GCA_035573795.1). Lineage (GTDB taxonomy): Bacteria > Acidobacteriota > Blastocatellia > Pyrinomonadales > Pyrinomonadaceae > OLB17. Next base: position 1,050 of record DATLZX010000257.1, read on the forward strand.
AGTGCCCCTATAAGCCAAAAAAAGTTTTTCAACATATTTGGCGATCAAATCTACTTCTAAGTTTACTTTTTGATTGACTGCAAGGTATTGCAGGTTTGTGCTGTTCCAGGTTTTGGGAATAATGGCCACCTCAAAGGAGTCATCGCTAAGCGAGGCTATAGTGAGCGAGATACCATCAACAGCAATTGACCCCTTGAAGATAAGATGTTTTGAGATTTCAGAAGGAAAAGAAAAGCGCAAGGTGTAGAAATCGTCTGATTGTTTATTAATGGCCAAAAGCCTGCCTGTGCAATCAACATGTCCCTGTACGAGGTGTCCGCCAAGCCTCGTAGATAGCGAAACTGCCCTTTCGAGATTTATGAATGTTTGAGGCCCCAAATTGCCAAGCGTTGTCCTTGAGGCCGTTTCCGGCGATACGTCGGCAAAAAAAGAATTTTGCGAAAGTTCAACTGCGGTTAAACAAACGCCGTTAACTGCGATCGAATCGCCCGGTGTTATGTCCTGCAAGACCTTGTTAGCGGCTATTTCATAACGAAAGCCAACGGCGAGCGGTAATATTTTTACGATCTGCCCGATTTCTTCGATTATCCCGGTAAACATCTGATATTTCTGAAATTAAAAAAATAAAAAACCTTTTGACAATGTGGCTGCAATATTTTGAAGATTTTCTCAATAAAACAGATTAGCAGAATTGCTCCTGAGTATCACCAAAGAGTGACAACCCAACTTAAAACAAGCAATTATTAAAAAAGGGCTAATAGATTAGCCCTATTGCTTTAAAGTTGTTTAAACAAGCTGGTTTAATTTTGGCGTTGTAATTACAGTTTTAAACAGTTTTAAGAGAATTGTCCCAAGTTTTGCGCCAAGGTTTTTAATTGATCAGAACCAAGGCTTTTTGTTCCTGATATATGTTTGGACAAACTCCTCATCGGATTTTGTAAGGTAGATAATGCCCTCAATGATTCCGACAATCGTCGGAATCAAGATTAAAGGTGTACCGATGCCGCAAGTTACCATAGCAATGATAAATGAAACAAGGTAAGTAGCCAGCAAGATGATTCCTTCCTGCTGATAGCCGAGGATAAATTTATGTATCCCTAGCCCGCCAAGCACGATGCCGCAAATACCGGCAGCGATTTTCTTCTCGGCACCTTGCGGTCGCTGCTCAGGCATTCTTGCCATCGGCATCGGCTGAACAGGCAGAGTGGCGCCGCAGGTAAGGCATTGAGTGTTTAGGGCGGAATTTTGAGCTGAACAACGTGGACAAGTTACGTATTGAGTTGCCATAGGATTACCGGTAAAAGCAAATTAAGGAATTTTAATCGCAGAAATAACCTGCCTAAGTATTTATCAAAGAGCAACGATTGTCAAAGGGTTTTTTTGAATTTCGCCATACACTGCAAGCCCCGCCTATCCAACTGAATACTAAGCATTTCTTCAATCGCCCGTCGCTAAGAAAAAAAACATGCACTTGACTAATCGCTGACCAAAAGTTAAAAACACAAATTCAATTAAATATCGTAAAATAAACAAAATGGAAAAAGAATCAAATAATTCCGGACTTTCAAATAGTAGCCTGAAAGGCGCAAACTTGCCGCCGAAACTGCGTTTGAAGGATGATAAAAACCTGGATCCGGCGTCTGTTGCCGACCTGATAGAGTGGTTTTTGCTATATGACGAGAAAACAGCCCGGATGCGGCATCCCGCAACTGAGGAGCTATTTCAGTGGAAGCAAAAAGCGGATGAAAACAACGGCCAGGTAACATATCCTTTTGAATCAGCCGAGGCAAGGTTTGCTATTGGAGTATATCAGGCAATCGTTGAAAATGACCGAGAGCCTCTTATGGCTCTCTGGCTGAACGACCTTGTTGCAGCCATCAGTGAATCTAGGCAAATACGTCAGGAAATCAGTGATGCAAATAAATTGGAAAAATACCCGGAAAAGAGCTGGATAGAAAAAAGTCAACAGATCGAAACCGAAAGGGAAAGAAACTTATACCTGGAAAGCTGCTGGCTGGAAACAATCTGTACGGCAGAAGCAAGAGTTTTGGGATGGGTTTATCAGGAAATCTATGGCAGGCCATTTAGCCCGACAGCTTCGGCCTGATGGTAAAAGGCATTTTTGAATCGGGCAAACCTTTCCGGTTTTTAGCTAAGGGCTTGAGTTTGAATTAGCTTAAAAATATTAAACTGAAATACTTATGAACTCGCTCAAGGGTCTGAAAAAGGAATTGTTGATTCTGACGACGGCTGTAATGATTTTTTTTCAGGCTGTGCAAGGGCAAAAATTGGTTGATAAAATCGTTGCGACCGTAAGCGATGGAACCAGGACCGAGCTGATTACTCTTTCTGATCTAAAATGGCAGATCGCCCTACAGCCCGGCACTCCACTCGACCCGCCAAGAAAAGAGGACCTGCAGGCTGCCTTGCAAAGGCAAATCAACCAAAGAATTTTTGCACTTGAAGCCGCAAGGCTTCC
>DATLZX010000258.1:0-5584 GCA_035573795.1 Pyrinomonadaceae bacterium
TCAAAGAGAAGCAGGTATCGTACAGCCTGACATGCAAATTCAAAGGACGCAGCTTCTCGAGCCCGGTCAGATTACACCGTCCCGGCAAGGTTTCAAAGAGCCACTGATAATCCGTAATCCACAGAATAGGCAGCAGCTCAAACGCATGATCCAGCAGGTAGTCCAGCAGACCTCGACAGGCTCTGCCGTTACAGAAGCCGATACAACTCACAGATCCAATGCTTTTCGTGCAGTAACCGGAGCTGACGGAACTGGATTGAAAATCGGTGTTTTGTCGGATGGCGTGAATTCACTTGCCCAGCGACAGGCCAGCGGTGATTTGCCTGCAACAGTAACGGTTTTGCCCGGGCAGGCGGGCAGTGGTGATGAGGGAACCGCGATGTTGGAGATAATCTACGACGTCGCACCAGGCGCCCAGTTGTATTTTGCGACTGCTTTTTCCAGCATTTCTTCATTTGCCAACAATATCAAAGCGCTGCGTACAGCAGGCTGCGACATAATCGTTGACGATGTGACTTATTTCATAGAAACTCCTTTTCAAGATGGACAGGCGACTTCTGTTGTTTCTCCGTCAAATGCCGGCATCGTCATCCAGGCAGTAAATGACGTTACGGTAGGATCGCAGGCTGGGGCGATTTACTTCTCGTCTGCAGGAAATTCAGGCAACAAAAATGATGGGACTGCCGGAGTTTGGGAAGGAGATTTTGTTGACGGCGGCCCGACCGCATCGCCTTTGCCAACGGGCAATTCTTTGCATGATTTCGGCGGCCAAAACTACAATGTGGCGGTTTCTGGCAATCGGACTCTTCTGAAATGGTCAGACCCGCTGGGTGCCTCTTCTAATGACTATGATCTTTATCGCCTGAGCGCAGACGGAACGACTGTTGTTGCCTCATCAACGAATGTTCAAAATGGAACTCAGGATCCCGTAGAAGATGTCGGCACGGCTGCCAGCGGCCAACGGATCGTCATTGTGAAAAAGGCCTCAGCAGCAGCGAGGTATTTGCATCTGAATACAAACCGCGGTGTATTGAGTATTTCGACGCCCGGAGTAATGTATGGCCACAATGCCTCTCGAAATACTATAAGCGTTGCAGCAGTACCTGCAGGACCTGCAATATTCAACTTCGGCTCGATCGGCCCCTTTCCGTTCCAACACAGTAGTACGAACACTGTTGAAACTTTCAGCTCCGATGGTCCGCGGCGTATTTTCTACAATGCAGACAGTACGCCAATAACTCCCGGGAACGTTTCATCAACTGGCGGCGAGCTGCTTGCGAAACCCGATATAGCGGCGGCAGACGGGGTTAAAACCACTACTCCGGGTTTTATACCATTCTTTGGTACTTCTGCATCCGCCCCTCAGGCAGCCGCAATGATTGCTCTGTTGAAACAGGCCTCTCCCTCAGCGACCAGAACCCAGCTTATAAATGCAATGAAATCAGCCGCGATAGACATTGAGGCCGCCGGCAATGACAGAGACTCCGGAGCGGGAATATTCATGCCGATTGCCTCCTCGGCAGCATTGGGAGTAACTGGCCCTGCATATATAGATTACGGCGGGGTAAATGTTTCAGAGTTTTCTGGAAACGGCAATGGATTTATTGAGGCTGGTGAAACAGCTAATGTTTCCATTCAGTTGAATAATCTCGGGCTGTCAACCGCGCTTGCAGTTTCTGCCCAGCTTTCAACAACTACGGCTGGAGTTGCAGTCGTACCTTCTGCAACGCGAGCATACCCAAACATTACTTCTGTTTCAGGCTCAGCGCTGCCCTTAACGCCTTTCCGGGTTCAATTAGCGGATAATTTTCCCTGTGGCGGTAGTATAGATTTTACACTTACGGTTAATTACACAGGCGGTGTTTCGCCTCAAACCTTTAATTTCAGCTATACGGCCGGCAGCCCGATAAATGTAACTACGGTTTTGGATACGACTGCCCCGCCCGCTTCTGGCGGCTTTACCTCTGCCACAGGCACTCAAACCGGAAGGATTGCACGCAATGCGATTCAGAGCACATGCACTGCGCCAAAAGCGGTACCTGCATTACAGGATACACTACCAAGTCGTCAGTTTGATTCCTACACTTTTACGGCGTCAGCTTCGGGTTGCATGACGGTTAAATTAACGGCTGCCAACGGCATACAGCTGTATGTTGTTGCCTATTCCGGGAGCTTTGATCCGTCCAATCCGAAGCTTAACTTTCTTGCAGATCCGGGCCAATCGTTAAGCGGCACTACGTTTTTCTCGTTTAATGTAACTGCCGGACAAACGATCGTAATCGTTGTACACGAAATATCGGTCGGCGGCGGATTGGGACAAACCTATACTTTGAACGTTGCCGGACCTGTAAATAATCAATGCTCAGGCTTTTCAACGGGAAGTGTCAGCATATCAGGCACTGTAAAATTAACTAATGGCAGGGCAATACCGGGAGCGAGAGTGATCCTGTCACCAATGTTTGGGCCGCAGCGATACACAAATACCAATTCTTTTGGTTTTTATCGCTTCGATAATGTGCCGGGGCTGCAAAGCTACGTTATCAATGCGAAGTCGGCTTATCTGAGCTTTACGCCGCAGGTGGTGTTTACTTCGGGAAATCTCAGCAATGTGAATTTTACTTCATCTCCGTAAATTTTCGGGGCAAATAATTATTGCGTTAAGTCCCAAAGTATATACAATTGACGCCTATGGAACCTGATTTTTTCCGCATTAAGCCGGGAGTGGCTTTCGACTTGTCTGCGCTTCAGACTGATTTTACCGATGGTTTTAAACATAAGGATGAAGCAAAGCAGGCTTTCGATAAAAATGTTAAAAAGTTGGCTGAGCTGCAGGAAAAGTTATATGCATCTGATAAATATGCTTTACTCATAATTCTGCAGGGAATGGATGCCTCAGGAAAAGATGGCGTAATTAAAAACGTCATGAAGGGCGTGAATCCGCAGGGCTGCTCAGTTGTTCCATTCAAGCAGCCCTCGAGCGAGGAGTTGGACCACGACTTTCTCTGGAGGCATCAAAAAGCTTTGCCTTCTCGCGGTCAGATCGGTATTTTCAACCGCTCGCATTACGAGGAAGTAATAGTCGTAAAAGTGCACCCGGAATTTCTGAAAAGTCAAAAGTTGCCGGAGCAGCTATTGCATGATAATGATTTTTGGAAGAAAAGGTATCAGAGCATAAACGATTGGGAGCAGCATCTGTTTGAAAACGGAATAATCACATTAAAGTTTTTTCTGCATGTTTCCAAAGAGGAACAGAAAGTAAGATTTCTACAAAGAATCGAAAAGCCGAACAAGCGGTGGAAGTTCTCGATGAACGATGTAACAGAGCGTTCATTCTGGGAAAATTATATGAATGCCTATCAGGAAGCGCTGGCAGCTACTTCAACAGCAAATTCTCCTTGGTATGTTATTCCTGCCGACAAAAAATGGTTTACGAGGCTGGCAGTTTCTGAGATTATCATAAATCGCCTCGAAGCACTCGAACTTGATTTTCCAAACCCAGGCCAGGCTCTTGAGGCAGAACTTGCCGAGGCAAAACAAATTTTATTGAATGAAGAAAATTAAAATTGTCCCGCCATTGTCATTTTACCTTTCTGATTTACTACAAAAGAGTTAAAATCTAATTACAAATTGCATGAGTTTTCAGGGGAGCCATAATGGCTGAGAGTCGGCCGCAATTGCCGAGACCCTAAAACCTGATGCGGATAATACCGACGAAGGGAGAAAAACGATGAAAACACCTGGCACAAAAAGACAATCTTTGGCATCTTCTTCTGAAGTAACGAAAAACGGCAAGCAAAACAACTCTGAACGACTGCCTGAATTTCCTAAATCGAGAAAAATTTATCTTGAGAATAAAGAGCCAAGAAACAATGGCGGGTTCAGATTTCGTGTGCCTTTCCGTGAAATCGAGCTTTCGCCTACAAGACTTTCAAACGGTGAATTGGAAACAAACGAGCCAGTCATAGTTTATGACACCAGCGGCCCATGGACTGATCCTGAAGTAACGACCGATGTCAATGCTGGCCTTAGGCCGCTCAGGCTCGACTGGATTTTGTCTCGCGGTGATGTTGATGAAATCCCCAGCTCTGACGGTTCAGTAGATGGCGTTTCTAAAAAACAAAGGCGCAGGCTGCGGGCAAAACAAGGCAACGCCGTAACTCAGATGTACTACGCACGGCGCGGACTTATCACGCCGGAAATGGAGTATGTTGCGATTCGCGAAAATCTCGGCCGGGATATCAGAAGGCGGATGCTCGAAAGCGAGGGCAAGAATGATCGCGGATCAATCTTTCACACACACAGGGGCCAATCATTCGGTGCCGAAATACCTGAATACATTACGCCAGAATTCGTCAGAGATGAAGTAGCGCGCGGACGGGCAATCATTCCTGCCAACATCAATCATCCCGAAAGCGAGCCGATGATCATTGGTAGAAATTTTCTGGTAAAAATCAATGCCAATATCGGAAATTCAGCAATTGCCTCATCTATCGAAGAAGAAGTGGAGAAAATGCGCTGGGCATGCCTTTGGGGAGCAGATACAGTGATGGACCTCTCTACCGGAAAAAATATCCATGAAACAAGGGAATGGATTTTAAGGAATTCACCGGTGCCGATAGGTACTGTTCCAATCTATCAGGCTTTGGAAAAAGTCGGCGGTCGTGCCGAAGAGCTTACTTGGGAGATTTATCGGGATACGCTTATCGAACAGGCAGAGCAGGGTGTTGACTACTTCACTATACATGCCGGCGTCCGCCTTGCATATATTCCTTTAACCGTGCGCCGCACAACGGGAATTGTAAGCCGCGGCGGCTCGATTATTGCCAAATGGTGTCTTGCACATCATAAAGAAAGCTTTCTATACACACACTTTCGCGAAATATGCGAAATTATGCGTGCATATGATGTAAGCTTCAGCCTTGGCGACGGACTGCGTCCTGGCTCGATTGCCGATGCAAATGATGAAGCACAATTTGCCGAATTGGAAACTCTGGGCGAATTGACAAAAATAGCTTGGGAAATGGACTGCCAGGTAATGATCGAAGGGCCCGGCCACGTTCCTATGCACTTGATTAAAGAGAACATGGATAAACAGTTAGAAGTATGTTCAGAAGCGCCGTTTTATACACTTGGCCCGCTTACTACTGATATCGCTCCTGGCTATGATCACATAACATCTGCTATTGGTGCGGCTATGATAGGGTGGTTTGGGACAGCTATGCTGTGTTATGTAACACCAAAAGAACATCTTGGGCTGCCCAATAAAAAAGATGTGAAAGAGGGCGTGGTTACATACAAACTGGCAGCACATGCAGCAGATCTTGCAAAAGGGCATCCTGCCGCTCAATACCGTGACAATGCTCTCAGTAAGGCAAGATTTGAATTCAGATGGGAAGACCAGTTCAATCTTTCACTGGATCCCTTGCTGGCCCGGGAGTTTCACGATGAGACTTTGCCTGCTGAGGGTGCAAAGCTTGCGCATTTCTGCTCTATGTGTGGGCCGCATTTTTGCTCGATGAAAATTACGCAAGAAGTGCGAGATTTTGCTGCAAATCAAGGTCTTGACCTGGAATCTGCTGTTGAA
>DATLZX010000259.1:0-3752 GCA_035573795.1 Pyrinomonadaceae bacterium
ACGCCGGTTGCAAGCGGCTCGCCCGGAATGGGAATTTTTTCGATAGCTATGCTCGATAGTAAGAATGGAATTATTGTTGGCGGAGATTATCAAAAGGCTGAAGTCGCCGATTCAAATGCTGCCCTGACAACCGACGGCGGAAAAAGCTGGTATTCGGTAAAGGGCCTTAGTGGCTATCGTTCGGGTGTTGTTTATATTGATAGAAAAAGGATTATCGCTGTAGGAAGCAATGGCAGCGACATTTCAACAGATGGAGGAAAGACCTGGCAAAGGCTAGGCAGCGAACCGCTCAATGCGGTTAATGCAAAAGGCCCGAAAGCCATTTGGGCAGTCGGGCCTAAAGGGGGAATTTACAGGCTCAAACTCTGATTGCAGAGGAGAGAATCTTGCAGCCTGCAGGTTTTAAAGATCCTTGTTCAAGGCGGACGCTGTGGCTTAAAATCGTTCGCTGAGATTTAACGCTGTCGCTGAGACTTCGGCCCCAGCTTATACTCTTTTGGCGGCTCGGCTCCCAAAAGGTTTTTCACAAAATAGTCCCAGCGGCGCCGCATCATATAATAGCTGTCCTCACCGTATCCATGCCTTGCATTCGGAAAAATCAGCAGGTCAAAGTCTTTGTTTGCTTTTATCAGGGCATTTACCACCAGCCAGGTATTATAGGGCGGGACGTTGTCGTCCATGTTGCCGTGGGCGAGCAACAGCTTGCCCTTTAGGTTGGCGGCATAGGTTTGGTTAGCCTGTTTTTCGTAATTGTCTGTGCCGTCGGGAAGTTTTTGCAAAAGTCCTATGTAGCGTTCTCCCCAGTCGTCTTCGTAATTCCGGTTATCATGATTGCCGGATTCGGCAATTCCGACCTTATAGAATTCGGGAAAACGAAACATTGCGGCCGCAGTTGCAAAACCTCCGCCGGAGTGTCCCCAGATGCCGACCCTGTCTAGATCCAGAAAAGGATATTTCTGGGCAAGCTGTTTGATGCCGGAAATCTGGTCTTCCAGTGTATTGTCCGCCATATTTCCGTAGCAGACATCATGAAATGATTTTGACCTGCCGGGATTGCAAGTCCCGTCTATTACGATCACGACAAAACCAAGCTCGGCCAGTGCCTGATGATCGGAGCGAGAGGGCGAAAATGACCGGCTGCCGACTCCGCCACCCTGCGGGCCCGGGTAAATATAATTTACGATCGGATATTTTTTATTGGGATCGAGATTGGTCGGCGTAAACATCAGGCCGTAGAGATCCCATCGGCCGTCCCTGGATTTGACGCTGATTGGCGTAGGAGGCTTCCATCCTGTAGCGGTCAGGGCGCTGATATCAGCCTTTTCCAGCGTTGCTATCAGCTTGCCGTCCAGGTCTCTTAGAACCGAAACCGGAGCGGTTTCCGGTCGGGAGTAATTATCAATAAAATATTTACCGTCTTTAGAGAAAATTATGGTGTGGTTGGCATCTTCGGGCGTCAGCAATTTCAAGCCGCTGCCGTCGAAATTAACACGATAAAGATGGCTGAAATATGGGTCGCGTCCTGGCTCTTTCCCCTGAGCTTCAAAGTAAATCACCCTTGCGGACGGATCTAGTTTAAGAACCCTGGTAACAACCCAGTTTCCTTTTGTAATCTGATTTTTCAGCTTCCCTGTATTCAGGTCATAGAGATAGAGATGCCCCCAATCATCTTTTTCCGAGTACCAGATAAATTCATTGGTTTCAGGCAGAAAGCGCCAGTTTACCTCTCCTTGTCCTGATTCATATTGGGTTGCTACAGTTTCAGTGAAAATGGTTTTCACTTCGCCGGTTGCGACATCGGCAATCCGCAAAGTAGCGGATTTATGGTCCCTAGGTGTAGAAACGAAGGCCAATTGCTTGCTGTCAGCGCTCCATTCGTTATCATCAAAGCTTCCGCTGCATGAAATATCGTCGCAAAGCGTGCTGCGGTGGTCGTCCGGCGGCATTTTGAAGCGGATGACATCGCCGGTTTCGACATTGATGATTACGCGGTGGATTTTGATTATTTCTTTGTCCTGCGGCAGGGGGTATTTCCAAGCCTCAAGACGGGGAGCACCCACATTTGTTGTAACCAAATACATGTCAGAAACATGCCTTTGATCCTGTTGGAAGGTTGCAACAAATCTGGAATCGGGCGACCAGAGGACTATCGGACGGTCGCTTTTCGTCCAGCCTGCATTGTCAGTTGCATAACCGAAATTTTCAATCCCGTCTTTGGTAAGCTGCTTTTCCTCTTTGGTTTCAAGGTTTCTGACCCAAAGATTCCAATCACGAATAAAAACCTCTTTTTTGTTATCCGGAGAACGAACAGCGAGCCCGGCGGCAAAGCGGCCTGCTTGCGGGCTGGCTGAATCCGGGAGGCCAAGATCTTTCAGGCTCGAGGCGGATTTTCTTTCGCCGGTTTTAGGATCGAAGAGGACGAATTCCGGGCCCTTAGCGGTTTGAACCTGATACCAAAAGCGCCCATCATCGAGAAAGTTTGGCCTGACTCCGGCCCTGTAGATCAGCGGGGCAGTATTATAAATCAGCATTTTTTCTGCCCTTGCGTAGTCTTCTGCGGTCAATGCCTTGTTCTGTGCCAAAGCATTGGCTGCAGACAACAGTAATACGAGAATCAATGCAAGCGATGTTTTTTGTATTTTCATTTCTTTATTGAAATTCACCTGTAAAAGATTGGATTTATTACATTTAGCAGACACGAATCCGGCTGAAGCCCTTTATAGTCAAAATCATCTAAACTTAAAATAACATGCAAACCATCAGATTAAATTATTCTTCAATGATTTGCTTTGCAAGTCAGGCAGCTGGGCATGGTGAAGGCCTCAATCGCAGCACAGTTTGCCTTTATTGTGCTTAAGGGGGCTGACCTTTTGAGTCCGGATTTAATCGAAAAGCAAAGAAACCGCAAACAGAAAACTGCATTCGTTTGTCCCGCCTGCAGCCGATTATTCCGCCTGTAATAGCCTTTTCATTAGTTGAACGCCTAAACAATAATAATGCTAACGTAACGATTATTCCGCCTGTAATGGCCTTCTCATCCTTTAAGCCTGTGCAACCAACTACTGAGTAAGTTTCTGTTTTTCGCTTATTGTATAAACTATCAAAGGACGCCCGCTGTTAGTTTTCAGATGAATTCGGGTTAACAAGGGCTGCAATCCTTCTTTCGTTTATGGCTGTATTCTAGTATCCTAGATGGTTGCGGTTCGAATTTCTAATACGAACTAATAGAGCAAATTGTTTTTTTTTGGAGAAAATATGTCCGTAGAAGTAGTGATGCCTCAAATGGGCGAATCAATTACCGAGGGAACAGTCTCAAAGTGGCTCAAGGCCGAGGGCGACCAGGTCGAAAAAGACGAGCCGGTACTCGAAATTTCTACCGATAAAGTTGATGCTGAGGTGCCGAGCCCTGCAGCAGGCAAATTGCTGAAGATTTTCATCAAGGAAGGCGAGACCGTCCCTGTTGGAACCGCGCTAGCCGCGATCGGTGCAGAAAGCGAGGCTGTATCCGGCCAGCCTTCTCAATCAGAAGCTGCCGCAATGGAGGCTTCCGTGCCAGTTGAGAGCAAAGATGCATCTGCTCCAGAGATTGCTGCCCCGGCAATTACTTCCGAACAAACAAAAATTGCGGATTCACAGCGTAAGGCGGCGCCTGCCCAGGCAGAATCGGCTGCTTCTTCAAGCGGACAAACCAGCTCATCAGCCGCCGGATCCGGCTCGGATGCCGTTGAAATCGTAATGCCGCAAATGGGCGA
>DATLZX010000260.1:0-17414 GCA_035573795.1 Pyrinomonadaceae bacterium
TATTTTTCTGCCGCTTGAATGTATGTAACCCACTATCAAGGCCAGATCTTTCGTCAAAGCCTGCTCTAATTGGAAATTGGAGTGAATTGCATACATATTTTCAAAATCAGGAGCTATTGTTTCAATACTCTGCGTAGGCAGAGTCGTTCCAGGCGGCAATGATCCTAATTTATTAGGAAAATTCGGGGCTCCCGGGCTTGATGGAGCAAACGTGAAATTGAAAAACTTGGCAGCGCCGTTATTCTGCAGAGCTCTCTGATACATGTCAATATAGACTGTATCATAATAAATCCCTGCACTTGCCCTGATTACGGTCGGCAGCTTTCCTTCATTTAGCGAATAAACAATTCCAAGCCTTGGTGCGAAATTATTCTTGTCTACATTGAATTTCTGCGAGGCCGAAAAAGGAGACGTCGGGTCGGCTTTCGGTATCCTGTAAAGGTCATACCTCAGCCCGAAATTGATTTTGAGTTTTCGGGTAACCTTCCAGTCATCTTGTGCAAATGCGTTGTAAAAAGTCGAATTATACTGTATGTCAGGATTACCGAACGCCTCGACATAGTTCGTATATCCTTTTGGTGCGGTTCCGTTTTTGGCAGCTACATAGGCTGCTATGGACGGAAAAGTGTATCTTGCAAATACTCCGGAACGGCGGGTGTCATCAATATGATTGAAACCGAATCCAAATTTAACAACATGGTTTCCCTTTGTCCATGTCAGGTTGTTTTGAATCTGGTTCGTAATCTGCAGAGGCGCAATCGTATCGGCATTTTCTGGAGCTCCGAAATTTGCTACTCCCGTTATCACAATACTCGGGCCCGAACCTGAGTTAGAGTTGGCAACGTTTCGCGAGTCTCTTTTTGCATACTGATAACGAAACTCATTGAGAAGATTCGACGGCAAAATCGAAACAAGCTGTACTCCAAGCGAGTAGGATTTGTCAATAAAATCTATGCTCCTCTCTAAAGTAGTGAGTCCGCCTCCAATATTGTTGGGAGATTTGTTATTGAAATAATTGAACCGTGTGCTCAGACGGTTGTTCTGATTGAGCTGGGCGTCAGATCTGATGATGAAGAAATTGACTTTCTGCGAGGCAGGAATCGAGGTCGGGAAAGCATTCGGTGAAACTCCGGCTGCGATCAGTGCCTGTTTGTTGGCTTCAGAAATCGTTATGACTCTTTGCGGCTCGCCTGCCAAATCCCTGTTCACCCATTCATAACCTGCATAGTAATGCCATCTATCTTTGATGAATGGCCCGCCTACCGCTCCGGTGATATTATCAACTTTTGTCTCAGGTTTTTGAGATGTCGGCGAGGTATTGAATGGCCTGGACGACATCGGAGTCCTGCGAAACCTGTAACTTGCCGATCCATGAATATCATTAGTTCCGCTCGGCGTAACTGCATTCATTATCAGGCCCGGAGTATTCCCGAATTCTGCAGCAAAGCCATTAGTTACCAACTGCACCTCGGCAATAAAAGTATCTGAAATCGGCATCAAGCGAATGCCGCCGCGGTCTGCCTGCGTATTATTGTTTCCGTCAAGCTGATAATTCGTTCGGCGCGTGTAACCGTTGGCATTGATTCTAGGAACACCAAATTCTATGTTAGGCCTTCCGGTTACGTTAGCTTGCAGTAGAGCGTAGTTATAAGGATTTCGGGAGACAAGTGGGAGATTTTGCAATTCGCGGGTGTTCATCACCCGCCCGAGGTCTATCTTTCCCGGATCGGCAATCGGCGCATCCGAAGTTATTGTTACTGTCTCGCTCACCGCACCTGGTTCAAGAGTTACGTTTACAGTGGCAGTTTGTCCCGTCGTGATTATGATTCCCTCGCGAACAAGTTTTTTAAAGGATGGAGCTTCGACAGTTACTCTATAACTGCCTAGTGGAAGAAGCGGCACACGATATACACCGCTTTCGTCTGCTGTAACTGTGCGTTCTACACCCGTCTGGGTATTAGTAACCTTAACGCTTGCCGCCGGGATTGCTGCTCCATTTATATCCGTTACTATTCCCTCAATCTGTCCGTTCAGTGCCTGAGACTGTGAGTAAACAAGCCCGGAAAGCGAGTAGATCAACAACAAGATATTTATAATAAACCCGCGCCTAGTGTAGTTTTTCATAACTAAAGTCTCCCGTATTCTGCTATTTTATAAAGGTGCTTTGTAAGTCTGCTAATAACTTCATGAAATAATTTACTTTTGCCGGCTTTTTCGATTTCATTTTTTGGACTGAAAATCTCAGGAATAGACTTACTTTTGCTCCGTCTTTGCCCAATAAGCTTAGCCTAAAGTTTGAGTTTACCAGACTATATGCTCTCTGTTCTAAAAATGGGATTTGCAAAACAAACCGCAAAAATAAATCAAAAAAACTCCTCAATCCGCTGAATCTACAACCGGCTAATTGTATTATGGGAGAAAGAATGTAACAGTTTGCTAATCACTTTGTCGGTACTACCAACAAAGTATTATATCTATTAAGAAAAAATGTCAAGTGCTAAAAGCGAAAATCTCATTTTCCATAAGAAATCAACTCGCCAGGCCAAACTTTCGTGCAAGAACTAGCCCATATGCGCCAATAAGAGTGGGAGAATCACCAAGTGAAGAAGGCATAAGCACCGGCCTGGGCAGACCGGCCAAAATACTACGCTCTGTAACCCTTTTCAGTTCGTCTGCAAAAACCTGCCAGGCCTTTGTAATTCTTCCGCTAACTACAACAGTCTGAGGGCTTAGGCCGACAATCAGGTTCGATAACCCGTTTCCAAGATAATAGGCTGTTTCCCGAAGCGCCTTGATCGCGCTCGGTTCTCCATTCAATGCTAACTCGATAACATTGCCTGCCTCGATCGTCCTTCGCTTTGACTGTTCGAGGTTGACCAGTCGGCAATATCTTTCAACCAAGGATTTTTCAGAAGCGTAAGCTTCCCAGCATTCCTTGCTTCCGCAAGAACATTCAACAGGGGCTTCAGGACCGGCAATCATATGGCCGAATTCGCCGCCGGAGCCTTTTTCGCCACGATAAATCTGGCCATCAAAGACAATTCCGGTACCTACACCTTCGCCAACAAGCACGAGCAGAAAAGTATTGCTTTTACCTATACGTTCCGGGCCGAACCAGAGTTCCGCAAGGGCGGTCGCATTCGCATCATTTTCAACCTCGACATGAAGTCCGGTCGCTGAATGTAAGGCTCCGGCAATATCCCATTCCCTCCAATCATAATATGGAATATGCAGGACCATACCGGAATCCCGTTCCACCAATCCGGGTACAGTAACACCTATTTCCAGGCCATCTTCGCGATATTTCTCCGAAAGTTGGACGACTCTTTCGACAATTTGCCTCATCATAAAATCCTGGTCAGGCGAGGTTGCAAAACTTTCTTTTTCCAAAAAATTCCCTGCAAGATCGGCCACGGCAATTGTCGTTGTTCGTGGCGTAAGGTCTATTCCGATTGCTGTTGCGGTTCCGGTCCTCAATTGATACAAGGTCGGCCGGCGTCCGCCTGTCGAGATGCCGGCGCCTATTTCAACAATCAGCCCCTCCTCCAGGAGCTCTTCGACAATCACTGAAACCGTTGAACGATGCAGCTCGGTTTGTCGAGCAATTTCCGCCCTGGAAATTGGCGATCGGTCACGAACATAATTCAAAACGATCTGCTTATTTATGTCACGGATAGTATTTAGCCGCGCTATTCGGGATTTTGCGCTGTGGAGGCTGATTTTTCGCATATCTTGCAATTTAATTTATTCAAAACCTTTGACTGCCCTCGAAATAAAAAATCTTTGTTGTCTATTACGACTAACTATAGATAAAACTTTATTAAAATTTTTGCAAATCGCGCAAAGTAAAAAATTTTAGGCTCAATAGTTAAGTAATGCGGATACTTCTGCCGATTAGCTTGAAATCTCTTACAAAACCTCAGATTCTTTCAAAGGCTTTCTCGATATCCATTATCGAGAGCCTCAGGATAATTGGCCTGCCATGAGGGCATGTTGTAGGAGAAGAAGTTAGGATAAGGTGGTAGATCAGCCAGGACATTTTTTCTTCGCTTAAAGGGGTATTAACCTTGATAGCCGCCCGGCAAGCAAGAGAAGCGGCAATCTTATCTCTGATAGCATCCGGTGTACGGTTTTTCTGGTCGGCTCCGGCGGCTTCCAGTGTTTCTACCAGCAATGCCCTTGCATCTGCAGATGAGATTCCTGAAGGCACTGCCGAAATGGCTATCGTGCGGCCCGAAAGCTGCAAGATTCTAAATCCGAAAGCTTCCAATTGCTCGATAGATAAAGGCAGGCTATGCGACTGCGCCGGAGTAAGGTCGAGCGTTTCAGGCAAAAGCAGGTTCTGGGATACAAGGGCACCTTCCAAAGCACCTTTTCTAAACTGTTCGAACAAAATCCTTTCGTGAGCAACATGCTGATCAACCAGCAGCAGCCCCTTTTCATCAATCGCCACAATATAGCTTTCCCTTATCTGCTGTAATGGCCTGATTGTCGAATGGGTTAGTTCTGCCGGGTCAAGTGAAACGAGGCTTCCGGAGACTGATACAAGCGGGGGAAGTATTGGCTCTGGTTTGACAGGTCGTTCAGGAAATGAAGGCTCTTCGCTATCTTCAAAAATAGCAGCGTCTGGTGAACTGGTCGTAAGCTCAAGCCCAATGGTTGTTGCTGATCCGGGCTTGGCGTTCTCAAGGTGTCGAATTGAGACTTCATTATCAGCAGTAGGCTTGCTCAGCCCAACATCAGGGCCAATTGCCTTATCTTCAACAAAGCTTATTTCTGTCGAGCCGGCGATTTCTATCGAATCCGCAAGCATATTTTGCTCCGGTTTTGCCTTGCTTGGCGGATTATTTTCTGCGGCAGCCCCGATTTGCTCACCCTTGCCGAATATTTCCTGCGAATTATTTTCTAAATGCTCGAGTCCGTGTTCGGCCCTCTCCGTGTTGGTAAAATCTATTTGATTATTTTGTAAACGCTTTATGGCCGAAGCGGCTCCGACTTGGCCAAAGCGGCTCTGGGCTTCTGCCTGATTTTCGGAAGCAGTTTCCCTTTGGCGGCTGAGCACCGAAATTCCGGCACCTGCAAGTGATGCCCTGATTGCGTCTGTCACGCAGTCTCTTACGGCATCTGGCCTTCGAAACCTTACTTCAGTTTTGGCGGGATGCACGTTTACATCAACTTCCTCGCTTTCAACCTCTACATACAAAACCGCTATTGGATGCGTGCCGTGCGGCAAAACAGACCGATAAGCTTCTCGCACAGCCTCGCTGATAACGCGGTCTTTCACGTATCTTCCATTAACAAAAAAATACTGCGCATCTCTATTGAGCCGCCTTTCACGCGGAGCAGAGACAAAACCCTTGACCAGCGCAATCATTTCCCTGCCTCCGTCCACAGGTAAAAGGCTCTCGGAAATCTGACTGCCGAAAACTTGCATGATCCTCTCTTTGAAAGATCGTGCCCGGGGCAACTTCAATATAATGCGCCCATTGTTGATCAGGCTAAAAGCCACATCCGGCCTGGCCAGAGCATAATGTGTAACAACATTAGTAATATGAAAATTTTCGGTTGCCTCCGAACGCATGAATTTTCGCCTGGCCGGAGTATTGAAAAAAATATCGCGGACTTTAATTGTTGTTCCGGTATCGCGGGCAGCCTCGCTGGTGTCAACTAAGTTCCCGCCCTGAAGAGTTATTTTTATTGCGGCGACTTCACCCTCAATTTTGGTAACCATTTCGACTCTGGCAACCGATGCTATCGAAGCCAATGCCTCGCCGCGAAACCCAAGACTGCTGACTTTTGCGAGGTCGTCTAGTGTTGCTATCTTGGACGTAGCATGGCGTTGGAAAGCTATCAGGGCATCTTCCCTGCTCATGCCGATTCCGTCATCGGCCACTTCGATCAGTCTGCGCCCGCCAAGCTCTATCTCGACGTCAATCCTGCTGCTTGATGCGTCCAGGGAATTTTCAACTAATTCCTTCACAACCGAAGCAGGCCGCTCAACTACCTCGCCGGCGGCAATCTGATTTATCAGGTTTTCTGAAAGAAATTTTATTCGGCCCATTGGCACAAGGTTTAAGAGGTTATAAGTAAACTATCCGATGGCCTTTATCTTCTAGTTCTATTGCCCGCTTTATCCAGTCCACGAATTGCAGTCCAAACCGGTTTATAAAATAACCAATGTTCAGTGTTCTTTCCTGAAGAGCCTTATTTGGCCAGAGGGCTGCAAAAGCACCTTCAATCTGATTACGCATTGCTACATCCCTCCGTAGCTGAGATTTTTGATAGCGAGCCCTGAGAGCTGCAATATGATAAATAATCTTTCGACGCCTCTTGGCCAGATTTTCGGCCAATGTGATGTCAGTTTGCGAGAAAAGTTCATCCAGCCGGCGTAACTGCTCATTTATCCGCTCTTCGACTTCTGCAAATAACCGTGCGCTTGCTGGGTCTGAAAACTTTTCAACCAACATCGGCACAAGATTTTCCATTCCGGAAAAAAGATCCGTAAACCCGAGCTCGAATCTTTTCAATGTTTTCGCATGCTTGGATTCAACAAAGGTAAAGCTCTGGCGATGAAGGATCGGAGTAACTGGCCTCTCAAGTATTCGATAGACTTCACTGCTTTGCGCAAAATATGCAATTTCTGCTGCTCCGCCAAAATAACAAAGCGTCGGCAAAAGATAGTCCTGGACGACTGAACGCAAAACTACGCTTGGCGAAAAGCGAAATGGTTCTTTTTCAGCGATTGCGGCCAGCTCTTCCAACGTAAACTCCCGCAAGCCATCCTTTGTCCTGAATTTATTGTCTGAAATCTTTTTCAGGGAGTGCCTGAGCTTATCCCTGCTTTGCCAAAACAGCGGAAAGTAGTCATCCGTAATATGAACCTGGGCATTGTATCCATTTTCTTCGAGTTTGCGGCTTCTGTGTTTCAGTGCTTCTACTATTTCCGGAGCTTTTCTGATTGCATCAACATAGATTGGCGCAGCCAACTCTTTCAGCGTTCGATTCAAGGGACACAAGACTATCAACCCATAGCAGCCGAGCAGCTTGACAAGGGTTTTTGCGAACGCATCTCCAAAATATTCTCCGGGCCTCCAATTCTGCTCGATAATCTCCCGATATTCATTTGTAAATTCTGTATTCCGCAGCCGTGAAAATGTTTCATCAATCGTAGTCTTGATAGTTTCATCGAGCTGGACGAAACCTACCGGCAAAAGATTTGTTTCAAGTTTTATATGTGCTTGAGAGCGAAATAATTGCCCTTCCTTATCGAGAAAGAAGGTGTGCGAAACTTCCTCAAAGTCATGATCTTCCGTCGCAACCCAGAATATCGGGACAGCATTGATTCCTCTGGCCCTTAAGCATTCTACAAGCCTTACGGCTGAGAGGGCTTTGTAAATCGTGTAAAGCGGCCCGGTAAATAGTCCGGCCTGTTGGCCTGTAACGACCGCTACAGTATCGTTTTGTCTTAGCAGCTCGATATTTTTTAGCGTTGGTTCGCCGGCTCCGAGCTTTTTATTCATTTCCTCTAATGCGTTGCATAGCTTTGCTCGGTCGGTTTTGTAATTATCCAAAACGTTCTTAATACGGCCAGACAAGTTTGTGTGCGATGCAACTGCTTCGGGATAAAATTCTGTGAGTGACAGAGGCGAGTTTTGATACTCGATGAATAGCTTCGATTGGCCTGGGATTACTTCGAAGGGCAAGCTATCTGCTCTCAAAGTTATATTTCCGTAAACGCTGGGACACTGTATTTCCTTCATGCAGTTTTATTCTCCCGAAAGCTGTAGATTAACCTTTGGCTTCGATACAGTCAAAAACAAAAGAGCATCCTGGATAAGAATGCTCTTTTTTGAAATCAACTGCTTCGAAACTTTGAGCCTACATCAAAATCAATAACTAGGCGAGAGTCAATTTGCTTCGGATTTTGCTTGCTCTGCTTCGCCCGTCGGCAGCTCTATGGCGTAAATGCCGGATGAATGCGTACCTGCAAACACTCTGCCGCTGTTTGTCGGATCAAAAACCAGTGACCAGACACGTCTGCTTGGCAAAGTCAGGTCTTTGGAATCCAATCGTTTCCACTTCATTCCTGCATCTTCGGAGATGAAAATACCGCCATCATTTTCCAGAGCGCTTGAGATGATCAGCATATCCGGGTTTTTTGGATTTATCAGAATCGAAGTAAAATTGCCAAGCGGTAGGTTTCCTCCGCGACGAGTCCAGTTACGGCCTCCGTCGCGGCTTAGATAAAAGGCCTGTATTGTGCCAACATACATATAATTCGGCCTTGTGGGGTCGCTGGTGATTACATTGACTGGTACGCCATCCGGCGTCGCTTTTGTTTTCCGCCAGGTTTTACCATTGTCTTCCGAAACCAAAACGCCGTTTCTGGATGTGCCGACCCAGATTGTTCCCGGCACTTGCGGATTTGAAAAGATAGCAAACACGGCGTCTTTGATCTCATCGCCGAAATTGACCTTTTCCCAGCCCTGATCGAGGCTTTTGCTTCGGTAAAGGCCATCATCCGTTCCGGCAAAAATTTCTGCTTTATCATCGGCTGAAAAAGCCAATGTGCGAATCGGCATTTTTAGCTCTGCGATCAAAGCCGGCTTTGCCTCTTCTGGCTGTTGAGCAGACCCTTTGGCGGTTGTTTTCGCCGTGGTACTTTTTTTGGCAGATGTTGCTTGTTTTTTCGTAGCTGTTGCTCTTGTACGAGTCTTGCCGCGGACGGGCTTTTTCTTCGGAGCAGAAACTTCTGTCCAGCTAACGCCTCTATCCAATGATCTATAAAGGCCCCGATTCGTCCCAAGATAAATCAGGTTAGGATTTAACTTGTCCTGCAAGAGCGTCAAAGGGGTAACATGGTTTACATCCAGGCCTTTTGCCTGATTCCAGGTTCTTCCATAATTATCGCTATAGAAAAAGAAGCCGCCGCTCGATGCCGTGTTCAGGGTGGTGGCATAAAGCCTGTCAGGATGCTCATTGTCAACTACAACATTAAATGCAAAGCGGCTTGTGAAGCTGTTATTCGTGGGCGCAAAGCTTCTCCCTCCGTCATTCGATACCAGCAGTCCGTAATTATTCGTCCCGATAAAAACCCTGTTAGGCGCATCCGGATGTACGGCAATTGAATTTATCTCAAGGAATCTTGAGGTGGTCAGTTTCCAGGATTTGCCTCCGTCAGTGGTCATCCAGAAGCCTTCAGTCGTTGCCGCATAGATAGTTCCGGGCATTGTCGGATGCTGGACTATGTCGCGAGTCCGACGCGATTGCGATGGGATTCCCTGTATTTTTTTCCAGGTTTCTCCGCCATTGAATGATTCATAAATGCCGCTGCAGGCAGATGCAACTATATGCTCATAATTTCGGTTATCTATCGTAATTGCAAAAACATCCGAGTCATCAATCATTCCGTCTTTAATCAGCCGCCATGATTTCCCGTTATCTGTGGACTTATAGGGGCGCCAGTTAGTTCCCGCGTAAATGACGGAAGTGCTTCTGGGGTCGATTGCCATTGAATTGATATCTACCGGCATTGTGTCAGACTCGATTTTTTCCCAGGAATCTCCCGAATCATGCGAAACAAAAACACCGCGTTTAGTTCCGACAAAAATCGTTTTCGGATCAGAAGGAGCTTGCGCCATCGCATGAATTGCCTCTCCCCTGAGCTCTTTAGATTCCTTCCAGGTTCTGCCGCCATCTGAGGACTTGAAAAAACCGCCCGGCAGTTTCCCCCTGTGTCCGGATGCAAAAATGACATTTGAGTTCTGGCTGTCAATGATTAGCTGGTCGAGAAAAAGCATCGGGATGCCAAATTTTGCAATCATTTTCCATGACTTTCCGGCATCTTCTGATTGGTAGATCTGCCCATCCATCGTACTGATAAAAACCCTGTCTTTGTTTTTTGGGTCAATTGCAACGGATCTTACGTCTCCCCCCTCGGGCCCTAAAACGGTCCAGGTGGTCTTGTTCGAAGCATCCTTGTAAACGTTGCCATCAGACGCAAAAGCAAGACGAACATTAAAGGTAAGCGTAAACAGACTAGAAATTATCAGCAGTGCAATGGATCTCGTTTTAATCATAATTTTAGTCTTAGAAAAATGATTTAGATGGGTGCAAGAGAATTCCTGCAGGATCAAAGCAATTATAAACCATTATATCTGATGTAAAAAACAATAGGAATTATGCCTGAAAAAGTTGAAGAAGTTAAAAGTTAAAGAAGTTAATTAGGGGCCTCTTAGGCGCTAGACTTTGCTTCGATCCCGACATTTAACCACCGATAATCAAAGCAAATAATCAAAGAAACTGTTTTGAAAATCTAAGCTGGCATCATATCAAGCGCCTCGACGCCATTAATAAAATTAATAAAATCCGAATAAATCCATTAAAAGCCTGTGAGTGAAATTGAATCAGGGCAGGACCTGCCTTTCAAGCAAATCCTGCCCTGAATTTATGCTTCAGCTTATGGCTGAAACTGTAGGTTTTGCCTACGGGGTTGGGTTGTTAGCACCCGGTGGTACCCTGTAGAGCTTGGTCTTGACTACGCCGTCTGGTGAAGGCCCGCCATTTACGATGGTTATCCTGCTGCGGTCGAACTTACGGAAGTTGATATGGTTGATAATCAGCTTCTCGCGAGCCGCAATTTCTTTCGGAGTACCATAGTTGATGATGTAGCCCTGATTGTTCGGGTTATTGGCAAGTTCTGCAAAGAAGGTATCGAGCCTTGCTCTGATATCGTCATTAGGCAGTTTGCCAAATTCGTCAATCTGGACGGCTGTCGGCAGTGCAGCAACACCGGCAGTCTCTGAAGCCTCTGTCGTGCAGCGGCAGTTAGGATCAAGTCCACCAATATTAACCGTAGCCGTTACAGAACTATTAGCCATTTCACGGGTAGTTCTGACAACGATGCTTGGCGTGCCCTGGCCGGACTCGATTGTGCCGTTAGAGACTGTCCAGTTATACGTGATGTTTGCTTGCGTTCCGCCTGCAACGGTTGCGGTAAATACCATTGTGTCACCCGGGTTGGTAATACCGGCAGGACCGGTTACGCTAAGGCTCGGGCAAGCACACTTGAGCACGCAGTCGCAATCTTTGATTTCAACTGTCTGCGTCTGTGTCTTTCCGCAAATGCCGCATCCGTCATCAACAGCAGCGGTTATCGTGTAGGTTCCTTTCGGAAGCCCGCTGAGGTCCCACGTTACGCTCGATCCGCTGCCAACGATGCGTCCGCCGGAGACCGTATAGCTGTAATTGAGCGGGTCGTTTTCCGGATCGGTTGCATTCGTTGTAACGGTAACTGATGTTGAATCATCACAGGATTCACCCTCGCGAGGAACATAACCCGGCTGGCATGGCAGCTTGATTACGTTCTTGCTGAGCGTAACTGAAGTAACATCAGGCGGTTTGTTTTCGATTTCTCTCTGTCTGGGATTCCTGCGTCCGATAAATGCCTGGAAGAAGAACCCATGCGGATCAGACGATGGCTGGAATCCGGCAGGAATTCCGTTGATAGTATTTCTTACTGTTATATTGCCTTGGCAGGTCGGAGTTTGTCCGCTCGGTACACCGGCTACGAAAGCGCAGGGAACGACTGCCGAAGCTGTAAACGGATCAGCGTCGTCAAAGTAATCCCTATCCTGCTGATTGAAGTGATACCTGTAACCAAAGCTGAATCCGAACCATCTTGCCGGGAAGAGCCTGGCACCTACCAACCCTTCATATGGGTTGTTCTCGAATGCATTCGGAGTTCTTCCGCCTACATATCTCAGGCTGCGGAACTCAGCTATTGGCTGGAAGTATCTGTTGACCGGAAAATCGGTACCAAACGAAAGCAGCAGCTCGTCCGGACGATCCAGCAAAGTGAATCTGCCACCCGGGAAATCACCTTTAACACTGCTGTTCCAGTGATAACCGATGTTTGCGGCTATATTCCACCATTTGCGGACGCGGCCGTCAAAGGCTCCCGTAATAAGGATGTCGCCTCTATTGCCACCCGGGCTTGCACCACGCTGTAGCTGGTTAAACCCGCCAAAATCTTTGGCGCTGTCACCATACCAACGGTAAGCGGCTACCAGAGCGATTCCCCACCAATCATTAACATCGTTAAACCGAATTTTACCACCTGCGGTAAATGTGCTAAAGCTGGATTCACCATAGGTTCTGTTAATAAATGGTGCGTCTGGCAGATAGCTTGGAGCTGCAACAAATACAGTTGGATAGATAACGCCACGTGAGCAGGTTGGGTCATTCGGCACAGAGCAGGCAGTTTGAAAAACAATGCCTGGCAAAATGCTTCCGTAAATCGAACCCAGACCTGGGAAATTACTGGCCCCACCCCCTGCGGTAGGTGTCGAAATCAGAGGAGTTGTTCCTGTCGGATAGCCAAACAGCGGGCCCGTGAAAAACGGTGCAGGGTAACCGAAGTTTCCTGTGCTGCCTCCGATGTATGGGAACTGGACGAACGGCTGAGTGCCGGCCGGCCTGAATACAGGCTGCAGCTCCAGCGGTCCGGTTCCGGGACCTGACGGCCCTAGGATGATTGCCGCAGGGCTTATTCCTCCGATTCGGGAATTTGGCAGGTAAAACCCGGAAACATTTCCGGGAGAATTTACCTTCACTGCCCGATATCCGTCTGTATTAAAGAAAACTTCAAAATTATTCGTGATTCCAACCTGAAAGCTCAGCGGTACTTCAGTAAAATCAGCGTTTCCAGGGTCACGATCAAAATTGCTGTAAGCAGCACTAAAAGTGTATTCACCACGGCGCAGGGTTTGTCCATCATAAACGGTGAACAAACCGGTTGGTCCACCCATTGGGCCACCAGTTCCGAATGTCGGCGCCGTGTTTCTATCATCCTTCACCGAACGCTTTGATTTATCAACACTTACGGTTGATTGTGCGGCAACCAATGCTGCCATCATCAGCGCGAGAAGGGAAACAAAAAAGACTCTTGATACGAGTTTCATCGATAATCCTCCGCCGAAAATCACAAAGATTAAATGTCAGTCTTCAAAAGGCATTTGCCAAAATTTGAAGTTTAACCAAAGATACCCGTAAAGTATTGCATACTTTCAGGTTTATTCCAAGCGCAAAATATTCTTTTTAAATATATTTACACTCTACAGGCAAAATAACCCAGGTTTTAGACGTATAGCCGAACCAACTTTTGCCTGAAAAATCGACAAATTTTTAAAAATGATTAACACTAAGCAAAAATGCTGCTTAGTGCCAAAGCTAACCGAACTTTATAAGAAAATCAAGTATTTTTAACATTTAAAACCGGTAAAAGCCAGTTTTATGCATAAATGCCACGCATTCTGGTGTCGTAAGCTACGCGGTCTATTGCAAGCATGTAAGCCGCAGTACGCGAATCAACGTCATGCTTTTCGGCATAATGTACCAGTTCGTTGAAGCTAGCCACCATTTTTTCAGCCAGCCGCTCGTTTACCTGAGCTTCAGTCCAGAAATAGCCCATTCTATCTTGAACCCATTCAAAGTAGGATACGGTTACACCTCCGGCGTTGCAAAGAATGTCCGGAATTACGAAAACTCCCTTTTCATACAATATTTTATCCGCTTTGGGAGTCGTAGGGCCGTTTGCACCTTCGGCAAGAATCTTGCATTTGATTCTGTCTGCATTTTCTGAAGTAATCTGATTTTCAGTGGCACAGGGTGCCAATACATCGCATTCAAGCTCAAGTAACTCTTTGTTCGAGACTGCCTCAGCCTCCGGATAACCCTCAAAAGATCGGTTTTTTCTCCAAAATTCAAGGGCATCGGGGATATTCAAACCCTTGGGATTATAGATTCCGCCGGCGATGTCTGAAATACCGGTTACTTTGTAACCTGCTTCATACATTAACTGAGCCCCGATTCCGCCTACGTTCCCTGATCCCTGAACAATGACATTTGTCGTCTCAGGAGTAAGATTAAACCGCTTGATTGCTTCATTTACCGTAATCATTACACCGCGCCCGGTTGCTTCCCTTCTGCCGAGCGAGCCGCCCAAAGCAACTGGCTTTCCCGTTACGACTGCCGTCACCGTATGCCTTGCATGCATCGAATAGGTATCCATTACCCAGGCCATTGTCTGCTCATTTGTATTCATGTCCGGCGCGGGAACGTCCCTTTCTGGCCCAATAAAATCAATCAATTCTGCTGTATAACGCCGCGTAAGCCGTTCTAACTCACCTTCTGACATTTGGATCGGGTTGCAAACTATTCCGCCTTTTGCGCCGCCAAAAGGAACATTTACAACAGCGCATTTCCAAGTCATCCAGGCTGCCAGAGCCTTTACCTCATCCAGTGTTACGTCAGGTGCATAGCGTATGCCGCCCTTTGCCGGGCCCCTCGCAAAATTATGCTGGACTCTAAACCCTTCGAAAACCTGTATATGGCCTGTATCCATTTTGACCGGAATATAGACCTTGATCTCACGGCTTGGTACCCGCATTACTGCATAAAGGTCCGGATCAAGCCCAAGTAACTGAGCTGCCCTGTCAAAACGCTCACTCATTGCCTCAAAAGGATTTTTTTCGTCGCTTCCCTTAAAGCGGCGAATTTCATCTGCCATCGGATTAGCCATTTTTCGTATTTATCTCCAATAATTTTTTGAATATTTTTGAAATCTTTATGATTGCTCAATAAATTATAAGAATTCTGAATCCCTCTAATTCTCTAAAACAAAAACTTGTAATTTCTCAAAAAAACCGTCCATAAACCGCTTAGTTTAATCCGCATTCGGTAAAGCAATAAATTATTCTCTGGAAAGTGAGCCGGAGCGAAAGCCGCCAAGATCAAATGTTACATATTTGAAGCCTATTTTCTTGAATTCCTCATCAATTTTGTTTAACAGCTCCGTCCTGAGGAATAGCTGCATTTCATTTTTGGCGATTTCAATACGGGCAAGGTCGCCATGGGCTCTTACGCGGAATTCCTTGAAGCCATTATCACGAATTATGTTTTCTGCTTTCTCGATCATCTTGAGCCGTTCTATTGAAACCGGTATTCCGTGTGGGATTCTCGAAGCAAGGCAGGGCGAGGCAGGAGCATCCCAGGTTGCAAGGTTCATAAGACGGCTTCTTAGCCGTATTTCGGATTTTGTGAATTTCAGCTCTGCCAGAGGACTCCTTACATTCAGCTCCTCGGCAGCTTTTCGGCCCGGACGAAAATCCTTCAGGTCATCGAAATTTGTCCCATCAAGTATCGCAGTGGCTTTAAATTCCAGGGCAAGTCCTAATAAAAGGCTGTAAAGATTGGATTTACAATGA
Organism: Pyrinomonadaceae bacterium; assembly: GCA_035573795.1. GTDB lineage: Bacteria > Acidobacteriota > Blastocatellia > Pyrinomonadales > Pyrinomonadaceae > OLB17. The sequence continues at coordinate 15,267 of DATLZX010000260.1, forward strand.
TAACAACGGTCTTTAGAATTTGCCCTGTAACCTGGCAAGGAAATTTCGCTTGTTTCCACCTCGGAGTAATTCAACCCAAGTTTACGGGCATTTTCCCGCGCAGTTTTTATTTGAAACTCGGAAACACTGGCAGAGATTCCCAAAACGCACTTTGCCCCATCGCCCAGAACATCTTTGGCAATTGCTGCAAGGTAGGTGCTGTCAACTCCCCCGGAATATGCAACCAACACCCTTTTCAGACCGAGCATCTCAGTACGTAATGCAAATTCTTTTGCCAACGCAGTATTGCTTGACGGACTTTCTGTGGAATTATTGGGTTGGTCTGCAATTAATCGCATTAGAAAATTGCGAGATAAGGTGCCCTAAAAGTATTAAATTGCTGCAGACAAATTGCAGCAAAATTGAGATTTTATCTTACGCAATCTTGCAAGGCAAACAAAAGGAAGTGAAATAAATAATTGTTTATAAAAGTATTGCAATTCTGCCTGCTAACCCGATAAAAAGTTGCCACGATACGGCCAGACTCGACATTGCGGGGGGGTGTTCTGATTTGACTTTGGCGATCTGCTTTTCGGTTAGACAAAAAGTGCTTTTTGACCAAAAGAATGAATGGTTTATATCCTGCAGGGGTTCCTTTAGGATATAATTTTTCTATACTAATGATTTTATTAAGATTTAATGAATATTGAGCCTGATATGAGGCTGGATCAAGCTAAAAGGTTTTCGTTCGCTTTATCAAATTAACTTTGACTAATTTCAAAGCTTGTATCAGCAATAATATTCATTACCAAACAAATGCAAGCCGCATCTGATTTTTCTTCTTTTGCCACATTCAAGCCAATAAGAAGCATCTTTCTTTTGGCTTTTTCATTCGCCTTATTTACGCAATTTGCTTTTGCCCAGGATGAAAGCGCTTCTAAAGCTATCGAACTCTTTCAAAAGGGCCAGGATCAACACGAAAAAGGCGATTATAAGGCTGCCGTAGATCTTTATCGTCAGGCACTTGAAGTGTTGCCCGAATTTCCGGAAGCCGAGCTCCAGCTTGGAAATGCCCTTTTAGCATTGGATCTCCCGCTCGAGGCAGAAAAATGCTTTAGAAGAGCGATAGAACTGAGGGAAAATTGGGGTTTGGCTTGGGCAGTGCTCGGAAAACTGCTCCTAGACAAGGGCGAGAGAGTTGAAGCAGAAACTGTACTCAAAAAATCCCTGGAACTCGAGCCTAATGAGCCTATAGCTTTGTCAGCATTGGCCGATGCGAGGTTGTCCGATTTTTCTAAAAACAAAGACAAAACACCTTTGATCGAAATTTTGGGCATAATTGCTCCATTGAATAAAGTTGCCAGGCCTACAAGCATTCTATTGACTGCCGAAGGCGCAATTCACCTTGCACTTGGCGATAATGAAAAAGCAATAGAAAATGCCAAAAGGGCTTTAATTGCTGATAATAAATCAACTTCTGCTTTTGCTATTCTGGCCGAGGCATACTTAAGAACCGGTAATTTCGACCTGGCAGAAAAATATACCAACTCAATCGCGCTTCAAAACAATTCATCTCAAAACAATAATCCGGTCAGGATAATAAGCCTTAGGGCAAGGATTGCCGCCGCGCGTGGCGATTCAGAAGAAGCTATCAAGATACTTGAAACTGCCTTGTCCGGTAATAAGGCGATTGAATTACAGCAATTACTCTCTGAGATACGCTCCGAGTCCACTCAATCGCCGGAAGAATTAGAGAAACAGCTTTCAGAATCCCCTGATAACGCAAACCTGCTTGGCAGGCTCTGTAAAGCTTACAGGGTAACTGACCCGGCAAAGGCTATAGATTATTGCCAAAAAGCACTCGAAAAGGATAAGTCAAATCTTGGTTACGCTATAGGGCTCGGGGCAGCCTTAGTAAAGGCCCAAAAATACGATCCCGCAATAAGAATTCTAACCAGGGTTAAAGAAATAGCTCCGGATAATTCAGTGGTTAGAGCAAACCTTGCAACTGCCCTTTTTCAATCTGCTAATTTCAAACCTGCAGCAGAAGAATTCTTTTGGTTGACTCAAAACGGCAGCAATCCTACAACCGCCTATTATTTTCTTGCAATTTGCCTGGATAGGCTTGAGGACTATCCGGCCGCATTGGAAAATTATAAAAGGTTTCTG
>DATLZX010000261.1:0-3352 GCA_035573795.1 Pyrinomonadaceae bacterium
CGGCAAATACTCAACCTGCGATTCTGACGGTTTCTGTAGCTGCTTACAGGGTCTTCATAAAGCATTGGGATGGTTTACCGAGTGCTGCAGCCGGCCATAGCCTTGGCGAGTATTCGGCCATCGTTGCTGCCAATGGGATGAAATTTGCCGATGCCGTACGCATCGTTCGTAAAAGAGGTCTTTATATGCAGGAAGCCGTTCCGGTGGGCACTGGAGCGATGGCTGCAATCATCGGCCTGGATACGAAATCAATCGAAGAAGCCTGCATAGAAGCCAGGACTTTAGGCGAGTGCGCTCCGGCCAATTACAATTCGCCCAAGCAGGTAGTGATTGCAGGCACAACAAACGCCGTCGAAAAGGCAATGGAGCTGGCAAAATCAAAGGGTGCGAAAAGAGCAATCAAATTGAATGTTTCGGCACCATTCCATTGCAGCCTGATGCAGCCTGCTGCTGAAAAACTGGCCGAGGAATTGCGGGAAATAGAATTTTTTGAGCCGGATTTTCCGATTGTGCATAATTTCGATGCCCTGTTTAACGATTCCGGAAAAGAGATTTCCGGCATGCTAAAAAGGCAGGTAGCATCGCCCGTTTTGTGGCAACAATCGGTAGAGAACATGGCCGGCCGCGGGATTGATACATTTATCGAGATTGGCCCAGGCAAGGTTTTGAGCGGGTTGATAAAACAAATCTACCCTGAAGCAAAAACCTTTAATATTGCAGATACCGAAAGTTTGAACGAGACTATTAATTCACTTTAATTCAGGAGAGTATATGTCCGAAATACAAGAAAAAATCAAACAGATCATTGTAGAGGAACTTGGAGTTGACGAAGCTGAAGTAACTGAAAATGCTAGATTTATCGAAGATCTAGGTGCCGATTCGCTCGATATCGTCGAGCTGATCATGCGTTTTGAGGAAGAATTCAACATTGAAATTCCTGACGAAGAAGCAGAGAAGATCCAATGTGTGCGTGATGCCTATGCCTATGTTGACCAGCACAGCAAGGCATCGTAAGTAATTGAAGGCAAGCATTTTACGGAATAGTTCTGCTGACTTTTCTGACCTTTTTCGCTTTGGGAGCTCAGGAGGCAAGCCCCAAAGCGAAGTTTTTGACTTTGCTGAAAAAAGGCTTGACTTTGCCGAAAATAAGGAATGATTCAAGGGGATTGGCTTGATTCGCTTGCAATCATCCGGTTTATTTTATGAAAAGAAGAGTAGTTGTAACTGGGGTTGGACTGGTTACCCCAATCGGTAACGATGTAGAGAGCACCTGGTCTGCACTTATGCGGGGCGAGAGCGGCGCTGCCGAAATCACCAAGTTCGATGCATCGAATTTTCCCGTAAGGTTTGCGTGCGAGGTAAAAAAATTCGACCCGCTTAATTTTCTGGAAAAAAGAGAGGCTAGGAGAATGGGTGCATTTACCCACTTCGCCCTTGCAGCCTCAGATGAGGCGATGAAATCAAGCGGGCTCAAAATTGACGAAAGCAATGCCGACCGTGTGGGTACCTACATAAGCTCGGGAATCGGAGATTTCTGGGCAATCGAGCGAGAGCACGAAAAGCTCCTGCAGTCAGGCCCTGACCGCGTCTCGCCTTTTTTCATCGTTTCGGCAATAGTCAACCTTGCTGCCGGCAATGTTTCGATACGGCATGGAGCCAAGGGGCCTAATTCTGCCACGGCTACTGCATGCTCGGCAGGCGCCCATGCCATCGGCGACAGTTTCAGGCTGATAGAACGCGGAGATGCAGACGCAATGATTTGCGGCGGTGCCGAGAGTGCTATTACTCCGATGTCCGTTGCGGGATTTGCCTCAATGCGGGCACTTTCAACCAGAAATGATGACCCGCAAAAGGCATCGAGGCCGTTTGACGCCGATAGGGACGGTTTTGTAATGGGCGAAGGTGCAGGGATTTTGATTCTGGAAGAATTGGAATTTGCTAAGCAAAGAGGTGCCAAAATCCTTGCGGAAATCGTCGGTTACGGAATGACCGGAGACGCTTTTCACGTAACCATGCCGGACGAGACCGGCTCCGGCGCTGTTCGCGTAATGCAAAAGGCCATAGCCGACGCCGGCATAAAGCCCGAAGAAATCGGCTATATCAATGCCCACGGCACATCTACGCCATACAACGATAAATTCGAGACCCTGGCAATCAAGAAGGTTTTCGGCGACTATGCAAAGAACGGATTGGCCGTAAGCTCGACCAAATCAATGACAGGCCACGCGCTCGGGGCTGCAGGCGGCATAGAGGCTGTTATTTCAATACTAGCGATTACGGAGGGAATACTACCGCCTACGATCAACTATTTTACGCCTGACCCGGATTGCGATCTCGATTATGTGCCAAATAAGCCGCGAGAGGCCAAAGTCAATTACACGCTTTCTAACAGCTTCGGATTCGGCGGGACGAATGCCTGCCTGATCTTTAAACGCTTTGAAGAATAAACATTAAACTTTGAATCTTGACAAACGGCATTTGTCAAAGTTCAAACCGTTTTAAGCTGGAATTGGGCGAACTTACCGCCGGTAGCCGGCCGGAGTTGCTGAATGAGGCTTCATTCATTATTTTATAAATTTAGGAAAAGGTATTTTAGAAATCTGGGATTTAATAGCTTTGGTATTCTGAGCCAGATTGAGGTTGATCGAAAGACTTGAAAGTTTAAATAGCCCATAGAGTGTGCCGCGGGCAGCAAAAAACAAATAAGTGTATTGCTGAGGCAAGTTGGCAAGATTAAATTATGAAAATAATAGTTTTAATTAAACAGGTTGCAAATAAGGACGCTGTCCTACGGATTCGGCCGGATGAGAAATGGATAGTCGAATCGGATATAGCCTTTCAAACCAATGAATCAGACGGATACGCTCTTGAAGAAGCTCTCAGACTCAAAGAGGCGAAGGGTGAAGGCGAGGTGGTCGTCTGCACTGTCGGCCCGCAGTCAGCAAAGCCAGTAATCAGGGACGCTCTTGCCAGGGGAGCTGACCGCGGCATACATTTGGTGGTCGAGGACACCTCAGGGCTTTCGCCGTTTCAGACTGCCAGTCTGATTGCAGATAGTATCAGGGAAGAAGCGGCAGATCTGGTATTCACCGGTCTTCAGTCAGATGATGCCGGATACGGCCAGACAGGCGTAATTCTGGCAGAGTTGCTGGGAATGCCGCACGGGACGTTGGTTATCGAGGTTGACCGCCAGAGCCTCGGCTCTACTCTTAGAATAAAGCGGGAATTGGAAAGCGGCTGGTATCAGTGGTTTACTTACAAACTGCCGGCAGTTTTTACGATCCAATCGGGTATTTCACAGATACGCTATGCCTCTTTGAAAGGGATTATGGCTGCCAAGAAAAAGGAAATC
>DATLZX010000262.1:0-5122 GCA_035573795.1 Pyrinomonadaceae bacterium
TTTTTTCTTCTCAAAGGGCAGAGAAAAAACCGTGAAAATCTTTTCCACAGAATAACCCTATTAGATAGCGTGAGTTTCAGAATTTTGCACATTTTTTTCACCTGACTTTCCACAAGCTTTTCCACTTTTTATCCACAGCGGTTTTCATAAAACGCAGCAAAAATCGGCATTTCTTAAAGTATTTTCTACTTGACTTTGAAAAAATCGGGTGTAAGATGCTCACATAGTCGAGAATGCTTACGGGCTTCTTGACCGGCATCGGGAAATGGAATCGTTGCGGTGACGCAAGATTCGGTGACGGGCAGGAGCGGAAAGCCGCCGTCAGAAACGCCCGAAGTCGAAGCCGAAAGGCTTGCTAGGGTCCTCTTAACGGAGTTGGCCTGAGTCGTTCGGATAAAAACGGACGACGCCCAATGGAATGATCAGCCATTCGGGTGCAGACGTCGCTCTTATCCAATCAAACCGATGCAGTGATTGCGAATGGTAACTAGTTTATCGCTGCAACAATGCATCAAACGGATAATGAGCCTCGTTGCCGGAACGTAACCGGCGGTGGAGGAAAAGCCACCATAACAAAAACCTAACGGCACCGCACCAATGAGTGCGCGAGATCGCTCAGCTCGATCTAGTGCTGACCGGAACAGACTCCCCGCAGAGTCATTTCGGGATACAAAATTTGCGGTTTTCGAGCGTGTACATGCTCAAACCGCACTCCTTAAGAGCAGATGCCTTTGGCATAGGCTCAAGGATTAGAAGGCGTTAGACTGATTATTCAGTTTGACGCCTTTTATATTTTTTGACCGCTTTTATGTTTTCTGCTTGTGGTTTTCTAAATGTTTTTTTGATCAGATTAGATTTTCAAACAAGCATTTGAAATAAAAGCTTCGGAAACGCATATTCTTCAAAATACTTAGAAAAAATTTAATAAGGCCCGTTTTTATTGCATTTTCGCTTTTAATTATCAATCTAATAAAAGGTTTTTGTCCCCTAAAATAGGAACTTTTCCCTCGCCGTGTAAGCCAACTTCCCTAATTCTTTGTAAAATAGTCTTTTGTAACTGAAAGATGTTTATTGACAGGGTAAAAATTTATGTAAAGGCCGGCGACGGAGGCGATGGCGTTACGGCTTTCAGGCGTGAAAAGTTCGTACCGCGCGGCGGGCCTTCGGGCGGTGATGGAGGTCGTGGCGGCGACGTTTGGCTCGTTGCACAGGAAGGCTATAACAACCTTCTGCATCTCAGATACAACCCCGAGCATCGTGCAGAAAGAGGAAGGCATGGCGAGGGAGGAAGGCGTTACGGTAAACATGGCCGGGATATCGAAATCCCGGTGCCAGTCGGCACTCAAGTATTCGATTCCGATAGCGGTGAATTATTATTCGACTTTACAGTGAGCGGTCAGAAGTTTTTGGCTGCCAGGGGCGGAAAAGGTGGCTGGGGAAACGCACATTTTGCCACGCCGACACGCCAGGCGCCAAAATTTCACTTTCGCGGCCGCCCCGGCGAAGAGCGTTGGCTGCAGCTTGAATTGAAGCTTTTGGCAGACGTTGGACTGGTCGGATTCCCAAACGCGGGAAAATCAACGCTGATAAGTGTAATTTCCGCAGCCAGGCCTAAAATCGCTGATTATCCTTTTACCACGCTTGAGCCCCAGCTTGGGGTAGTTGACCTTGGCGATTTCAAAACATTCGTTGTGGCTGATATACCCGGTCTGATCGAAGGCGCCTCTGAAGGCGCAGGGCTTGGAGACCGCTTTCTCCGGCATATTGAAAGGTGCCGCCTGATACTGCACCTTGTGGATGTCTCTTCGGCAAGCGGAAGAGATCCCGTTTCGGATTTTCATATAATCAACAGGGAGCTTGAAAAATACGATCCTGAGCTGGCAGCTCGCCCACAAATAGTGGTTGCTACAAAACTGGATGCACTTGATGACGCCTCACGCCTTGAAAGGCTCCGTGAAACAGCCGAAAGCAGTAAAATGGGCTTTTTTGCGATTTCCGCAGTTACCCATAAAGGTATCAGTGAGCTTTTAACCGCCGTAAGCCAGGCCCTTGAAGAAATCAAAATAGCCGACGCTGAACCTTCATTGAACTTTACTGAGGCTTTCGAAAACTGATTCAATTCAAAAAAATTTTGGTTATTGTGTAGAACCAAAAATCTTTTTCGGTAATGAGTAAAAGAATAGCTTTTTTTGGCGGCAGCTTTGACCCGCCGCACATCGGCCATATCACGATTGCCCGGCAGGTGCTCAAATACTTTGCACTGGATAAGTTTTTTTTCCTGCCGGCGTTTCATGCACCGCATAAGGCTAATTTGCCGGGTGCCGGTGCGTTTCACCGTTTTGCGATGCTTACAATGGCTACCGCAGGCTTTGAAAATATCCTTGTTTCCGATCTTGAGCTGAAGGCCGGCAAACCGCGCTATACATTCGACAGCCTGAATGAAATACTCGCTTTATTCCCCGGCGATGAAATTTTCTTTGTGATGGGCGGCGACTCATGGGAGCAGATTACCACCTGGCATCGCTGGCAGGAGCTGCTGACCCTTACAGGCATAATCGTTGTTACAAGGCCCGGTTTTGAACTGCCGAGTGACCACGTCGGGGGAAAAATCAAACCCTTGATTCACGACCTGAGAAGCCGGCTGCCGAACGAAGCCTCTCAATTAAAGGCTGATCGGATATATTTTTGCGATTTTGTTAATCTAGATATTGCAGCAACAATGATTCGGGATGATGTAGCCGTTGACGGGAGGCTCGACAACCTCGACACTGTTACCCCTGAGATTGCAAGCTATATAGAAAAATACGAACTTTACAGGTAAAATTTGCTAAGTTAGATAATGATTGAAAAACAGAGCACTACCAAGCCACTTTCAGCACAGCCAATGACCGACACCCGAGATGCATCACTTGATATTAAGTCTCTGGATGCCGATCTGCAGCTTGCCATCGCCTGTGCTGAGGAAAAAAAAGCCGAGAATATCGTAGCACTCGATCTTAGAAAGATTGTAAGCTTTACAGAATTCTTTCTGATTGCGTCAGGAACGAACCAAAGACAGGTTCAGGCCATAGCGGATGAAATCGTCGAGAAGCTCAAAGAATCCAGCAGGCGAAAGCCGGCCAGAATCGAGGGTTACAATGCCGCCGAGTGGATTTTGCTAGATTACGGAGATTTCATCTTTCATATCTTCGACCAAAAAGCGCGCGAATTCTATGACCTGGAACGCCTCTGGCGCGATGCGGCCAGGGTAAACCTGCAGCTCGGTTAATGGCCTTAACTCCCGGTAAAAAATGAAGTTCAGATTCCTCTGGCCTGGCAAAACCCGCAATAAACACCTACTTGCGCTTGAAAAAGATTTTTATACAAGATTAAGCAGGTTTATCAAATGCGAAGTTTTGGAAATAAAACCAGGCGAAGGCGAAAATTCTGCTGCGGCAGAAAGCCAACGATTTCTTAAATTCCTGAATCCAAACACATTTGTCGTTGTTTTAAGCGAAAAGGGCCAGCAAACTAACTCCCCCGGCCTGGCCGAAAAGATAAAAGAATGGGAGAACAAGAGCCTGAAAGAAATAACATTTGTAATCGGCGGGGCAGAAGGAGTCTCGCCTGAGATTGTAGAAAGTGCCGATTATCTGTTATCCTTATCGTTTCTAACCTTCACCCACGAAATGGCAAGGGTGCTTTTGTTAGAACAGCTTTATCGGGCTTACTCCATCTTGAAGGGGCTGCCTTATCAAAAATGAGTAAACTCAACTTGAAAGAAATCAAAAAGAAGCTTTTGGCAGAAAGGGAGCTTCTCATACAAAAATTGAACGGCAACGATCTGAGTGTTGACGATTCGGAAACACCCGATCCGGTTGACCTGGCCGTACGTAATTATTCGAAAAATGTAATGCTGGCAGTTTCAGAGAATGAAAGCAAAAAGCTGGCAGATATAGATGAAGCATTGATGCGGATAGAAGACGATGAGTACGGCACCTGTCAGAATTGCGAAAAACCGATCAACCCAAAACGGCTGAATGCCATTCCGTGGGCCCGTTTCTGTCTGGAATGCCAGGAGCTGGTAGAGCAGGGATTGCTGGAAGAGGAATAAATTGGTTAAATATGTTGGCCCTGCCTGCAAGATAGGCAACAGGCCGGGGATTTTTTCTGGGATGGTTTTTTGGCTCTAAAGTTTAATTCCTGAATTTGTCCTTGAGTCTTTCCAATCAGAATGACTAGAAACTTTGAGGCTGCCTCACAGTGCATAAGTCCAATCTTTCCACTGTTCCACAAGAATCAAACAGCGAAGAAGGATTTGCCCTGTTTGGGCTTTTCAGCCTTGCCTGCAGGATTTTTTTTCCGCAAATGTGCAAAATTTGCGGGCGCGAAGTAGAAAAACTCTTCTTTGGCACAGCCTGCAGCCACTGCTGGAAAAAAGTTAGTTTTTTCCCCGACGACAAACCTCGTTGCACCAAATGCCTTGGAATTATCCAAAATGCACGACAGGATCTTTTTTATTCAGATTTTGATAGATCAGATCTCAGTTGTTCAACTTTTGCGAATAGCTTAGATACAAAGTTTGCAAATGGTTTTGAGACAGAAAATCAGAGCGATATAACCGCTCAACAATCCGGCGATAAAACTTCCCGAAGGAAGGCTCGGCCAGACACAAAACCAGCAACTTCTGCAAAACAAAAGGACAATCCATTGCAGCCCGTTAGCTGCCCCGATTGCAAAGGGCTGCATTTCGATCGGGTTTATTCTCTTGGAATATATCAGGCAGCGCTGCGGCAGGTCATAATTGACCTTAAAGAAAAACCTCATTTTCCGACCTATCTTAACCGTTTGATTATCAAAAAATTCGATTGTTTCAATGAGGAAATTGACCTGATCGTACCTGTTCCGCTCTCGAGAAAAAGAAGGCACGAAAGGGGCTTTAATCAATCGGAAATTATAGCCAAAGCTGTTTCCAGAGCCTGCAAAATCCCGCTGGATACATACAGCCTCGCAAGGATTAAACACGCTAAAATTCAACGTTTTGGAATGGACAAGCTGGCAAGGCAGCGGACGGTTTCTTCCGCATTTGTAGCCGCAAGGCCGAAAATTATCCGGGGCAAGAACATCCTGCTTGTTGACGATG
>DATLZX010000263.1:0-12385 GCA_035573795.1 Pyrinomonadaceae bacterium
GATTGAGTCCCTCGAAAACTGACTCGTCCCGGGCTTTATCATCCTTATCTGACCTTTTTTTATATTTTTGCTCTGTAACCCGATTGAACCAGCCTCCCAAAACAATAACCGAAATCTCATATGCAGGCAGAGAAATCCTGCCCTGAGTTTTGTTGGAGTCAAACGCCGTAAGGTAGAAGCAATTATCTGTATCGCTGTATTCAATCCGCCTAAGCCTTACAGGATTTTTGTCACTGATAAGCTCGAGGTCCGGAATTATTTCGGCTGCTATGCCCTTATTTTTCAATCGGTTAGAGAGATTTTCGGCTTCAGGCTGCGAGCCCACGCGATATATTGGCACTGCTGCTTTTGACTCGATCAGGCTTTGAAGTGCCTCATTTGGGAGGTTTGTAGCAGCTTCTGGTAAGTTGCCGATTTCACTGTCAGCCCTGATTACGATGTTAAAACCATATTGCCATGCTTCAGGAACCTTGATTTTGAGATCTGATCCCGTATCCGAAACAATCTCAATTAAAGTCCCGCAATAAAGGCAGCTCAGCCTGTTTACGGGAGTTTGCCTACCGCACTTTGCGCAAGCGGTCATTTCAGCCTTCGGGTTTTTATCAGCATCAACTGAACTTTGATCAGGCATATCCAGAAAGACCTCTCTGTTTAACAACACACGCTTTTCTGCAAAACCAGACGGTGAAAATCTTCGGGTTTCGCCATAAATACGTTGTTTGTTATTTTTGAAGTCGCTTAATTCTTTACCTAGAGCTACTGTATCAAATAAACGCCATCTAGCTGGCTTGTTCTTAACATCTGATTAATTAATTCGCTTGACCGTTTGAATATCAAGTAGCAAACTATAACTTGGGTATAGTGCAATAATGCAGCTTTTCTAAAGCTGAGAAATTTATTTTATAACGGTTTGTTCAGAAATCACTTTTAAAAATTAAAATTTTCATCAAGTTTATTTAAAAAAATCAATTAAAAAAGTAACTACAAACGTTAATTTAAATTCTTCAGCTCGGCATTGAAATGGCTGCATTTATTGCCTTGGACAACAGGAGCATAAAATGCAACCGATGGACACTGCAGCCGCGTCATGGAAATTCGGCCACCGTGGCAGGGTAGCTATCTTTATTGACGGGAACAATCTTTTCCACGCCGCACGCTTCAATAATATTGATATTGACTATAATAAACTTCTGAGGGTCTTGCTAGGTGACGGCCGCCTGCTGCGAGCATTTTTCTATACCGGAGTTGATGTTTTTGCAGAACGTCAACAGGGCTTTCTGCTCTGGATGCGACGTAACGGATTCCGTGTCGTTCAAAAAGAGCTCAAAACCTTTTACGACGGGACGCGCAAGGCGAATCTTGATGTAGAGATAGCTGTTGACATGCTGAGTCTGGCCGGCCGTTATGATACTGCAGTCCTGGTCTCGGGCGATGAAGACTTTGTTTACGCTATAAATGCTGTCGCCTACAAGGGTTGCCGTGTTGAAATTGCCGGCTTCAGGTCGAACACTGCTCCGCGGCTGATTGATGTCGCGGATTATTTCATTGATCTGGGCGAAATTGCCGAGCTTATTAAAAAAGATGCCTCGCAAACTGGTGAATACGAGATACCAAGCTATTCCCCGATTGATGAGGCTCATGAATTAAGGGAAGCCCATAACAGCAACCTGGCCGGACAAAACTCCGGAGACTTGGAGCCCTCTTCTGACACTGAAAAACATCCTTTTATACGCATCCGCGACGATAGATGAAAGTATTTACTCTTGACGAAGCAAATAGCGTTATCGAAACGTATCGTAAAGACATACTCTCGCTTACACGATTTTATCGTCAGATTGATGAACTTGGCGAAGCTTCGCGTCAGGCCGCCGCAAATGCAAAAAATGGCGGAGGCGGGATGATTGGCGGAACGAAATATGTCGAAAATCTTTACGAGATCGGCCGACTGATAACTGCCCTGACAGCAGAAGGCATTCAGATAAAGGACCCTCGCCGAGGGCTTATTGATTTTCCAAGCTTTCGCAATGGCAAGTTGGTCCTGCTTTGCTGGGAGCCTTCTGATGGCAACAAGATTAGTTTTTGGCATGATGTAGAGTCCGGATATGCCGGCCGGCAGCCGATCTAGGAGGCCGAAAGCCCCTTCATCCGGTTAGCATAAATTGCCTGCTGACATAAGTTTATTATTGACGACTTAAAGTAGTTTCTGATACTATCTGTCCATTCAGAGCGCTCTTTCACTCCTTGCTCCGGATTTGAGACAAAATTGACTAGCTCTAAATGATGAAGTGCCCCGTTTGTAAACGCGAGCTTGCTCCTACACTTTCCATCTGCTTCGCCTGCGGAGCAATGGTTGGCGACTCGGTTCGTGAGGAGCTTTCATCAAAAATCGGGAAAGGCGTGCAAAGGCCACAGCCTCAGCAATCCGATAGGAGCCTTGACCCGGTTCCGGCCTTCAAGCGTTCGATCTCTTTAGATTTAAACAATGCACCGGAGCAGCAGATAAATTCCGAACAGGGCGACGATGAAAAGCAGCCTTTGCAGGCAAAACCGGCAATCCAAACCCGCGAATTGCATAACAAAAAAACCAGCCCGACTCTAGTAGGGTTTCAGACTCCAAACGCCGCATTGCCGGAATGGCGGCTGACGTTGCAAAACTCCGTACGGCAGCGAAAAGCGACTTCCGGAACTGACAGGGCGAATGTATTGGTTCACGAGCAAAAAATACCCGACAATGCGAATGCTGCAAATACTTTAGCCGGCAGTGACCCTCTGCTTGAAAAAGCTCTGAAGAGAATCGAGGACTCTCGCCGTCGCTATCTTTCGCAGCCTGACCAAAAGATGAGGCCGGCCGTCTCATACCAGAACACTAAAACCGCCTCATCGTTTAACATTGTTGGCAAATCCAATAATATCGTAGGGAAATCTTTTGAACCCAAAAAGCCTGCAGCAGCCTTGAACAATCAGCCGAACCATCGGTTGGTGCTGAATCGCTTCAAACGTTACGATACTAACAAACTGCCTGACATAGAGAAGGTTACAGGCTCCGAACAAGCCGGCCAACAAGCGTTATTTCATAAGACGTCTCCCGGCCAAGACCGATTGGAATCCCCTCTGTTTGAAACGGCTTTAGATAACCACACTGCCACAAATAATGATTCCGTTGTATCAGAGAAGCCATTACAGGAGGAAATAGAGGAAAAAGCCACTTTTGGCCATTTCCAAAATGCAGTGTCATCCGACTCTTTGGCCATAGCTGCCGATGAAACCGAGTTATCCGCTGAATCGGACGAGCTTGCCAGAGAATTTGAGGAAGAGCTGCCTCCGCTTTCCGGCCGATTCATTGCGGGGCTTTTTGACCTGATTATTTGTTGCTCGATATCTGCGATAATCGCCGTCCCGGTATTAGCAATCAGCGATAACTGGTACTCAATTGCAGGGCTGCTCACTGCTTTGGGAATTTTTGCTTTTTCGGGTTTTCTTTACCTTACAGCAATGATTTGGTACTGGGGACAATCAATCGGTATGCGGATTTTCGGTTATGAATTGATTGACCCCGAGCTGGAGGATTATCCAACGCTTCGCCAATCGGCCGTAAATTCAGCAGTATTCCTTCTGCTTTTGCCGCTTGCGGGAATAGGGCTGATCCCGATTTTATTCAACGAGGAGCGAAGAGGACTGCATGACCTGATTGCTGGCACACTGATGGTCAAAGAAGTTTGATAATTTTTACTGCGGCCTATCTGGCTGCAGACTGCTCACACTTTATGAGCTGATTATTACTTAAAAACGCCTTTTGCCAATCTCGCCCGGCTGATGACACTCGGCCGGGTTTATTTTTTGTATTAGAAAGTTTTTTAATCAGTCTCTAAAATAGAGTTTTCACAAAAATGCAGCTTTCACACAATTCATTCACAAAACCAATAATTGACGCCGAATGCAGGAATTTGAATTATCGGTAATTGCCAAAGAATTGAATGAAAAATTCAGCGGGCTGGCCATCCGGAACTTTGCCAGACGCGGCGAGGATTTTTTTACAATCCATTTTGAGGGCGGCGAGGCAATTGGAATAGCCTTTGACCGCCGCTGCCCCACTGTAGTTTATGGCAAATTGCATGATTTAAAGACTTTAAGGCCGGCCCAACGCAGGAAAACTCCTGACAAGTTGGCTATTTTGATTGAAGGCAGAAAAATCGAATCCGTTTATGCACTCGAGCATAACTCCTTGCTTTTTAGAATAGAAACCTCTGAAGACTTCGGCAGGAAGGATTTCCTGATAATCTCGCTCGATAGAAACAGTCCGTTTATTGCATTTGCCCAAATAAACCCCCATTCAAACGAGCAATTGCCGCAAAGTCAATTAGAAATCGAACACTTCAGCTCGTTTGAATCGGCATCTGCACGTCTCGAAAAAATTCTGGATAACCTATCCGAAGACTCCATTTCTGCAAAACGCGATAAACACCAGGATTATTCAGATACAGCGAACAGCCGGCAAACCAATCTTTTCAACACTTTAGAAGACGAAATAGTCTCCGACGACCGGCAAGGCTCTCAAAAACATTCCGCCCCTTACGCAGCCCAAGAAATAAACCGGAATTACATACAGAGGCTTTCAAAACTTTGGGTTGAAGACATCTATCTATCCGCCCGAAAAACTCTAGAAAAGAAACTTAAGAAACTAGAGCGTCTCGAGCAAAATCTCAAAGAGGATCTTGAAAAAGCAGGCGATGCCAAACGCCTGAAAGAACTGGCTGACAATCTTTTGGCTGCCGGCAGTTTCGCCCGGTCTCTGCCCGACGGCTTTCTTGTTCCTGACCTTTACGATGAAAATCAAAAGTTGATAAAAATCAATACCGATGGCAAAGTATCAGTTTCAGCGGCGGCAGCAAAGCTTTATAAACAGGCACAAAAAAGCGAACGGGCACAATCAGTGATTGCCGGCAGGATCACTGAAACTGCCGAACAAAAGTCAGCGCTTGTAGCAGCTTTGGAAAATCTGGAAAAGGCTTATTTTGAGGGCGATATCAACCTGCTCAAGGCCTATACCGAGGCACAGGAGCCCTCGCCAAAGCCCGGCCGCGGCGAAAAAACCAAAGGCAGCGAGACAGGTATTGCCTACAGATTCACTTCCTCAGATGGCTTTCAGATACTCGTCGGGCGAAATGCCAAATTAAATGACCAGCTCACGCTGCGAATCGCAAGACCGCATGATATATGGCTGCACACATCTGACTACCCCGGCTCGCATGTAATTATCCGCGCGGCAAAAAATCAGCCTGTTCCGCAAAGAACGCTTCTGGAGGCGGCGCGCCTTGCAATGCACTATAGCAAAGCCCGAGAACATGACCGGGCAATTGTCCGCTGGACTTACCGCAAGTTCGTATCAAAGCCAAAAGCCGCACCTGCGGGGATGGTGCGGCTCACTAATGCCAAAACTATCAATGTAAGTGCTGATCTACCCCTTCTGACTGTGAAATGATGAATTGCCGGATATAAGCTAACCAGCTAAATAGTCCGAATTAACCAACCTGCTTACTCTGAAGCGACCTTATAAGCTGTTTCTTTCAATTTTGGGATATCCGCCAGCCCGAGGAAAACTCCCCGGAGCCTGCCCTCACGGTCTATAAGAAAACTCTGCGGTATTCCCGGGCTACGGCTGATATTCGTAAGCTCTCTTTGCATGTCCAGGTCTGCCCAGGCCATCGTATAATTCAGCCCCATGTCGGAAGCGAATTTGCGGACAGTTTCAACAGGATCATCGTCTGTATCCAGCCCGATTACTTCGAAACCTTTCGGCCCCAGTTCATTTTGGAGTTTTACCAATTCCGGCATTTCTACTTTGCAGGGCCCGCACCAAGTTGCCCAAAGGTTCAAAAGCAGTACTTTGCCCTTTTTATCAACGATTCGGAAGCTTTCTCCATCAATGGTCTTGATAGTTGCTTCTGCAACGGCCTGTTTAAGCGGCGGAAATTCGCTTGCATCGCTTTTTTTCTGGCCGGAATTTTGAGGGTCTTTACTTGTTGGTGCTTCCTCACTGCTACGACTGTTGTTGTCGGCCGTAAGGTTGCCTGAGTTATTCGGACTATTACCACATCCGGTTTCTGTTGAAATAAATACTGCTGCTGCAATGAAGAAAAGCGCTAATTTTATGATATCCCGCATAATATCTGATTATCTCAAATCCTGTCCTGAAGTCGAAGCGTAATAGCAGTCAGTATAAGCAGGATAAAAAACATCGCGCTCAAAACAAACTGGTCAAGGATCTCATTCATCCATGGATGCATGAAGGTTATATATCCGCTCAAATCTTCCGGCACATTCTGAATCTGGCCAATTTCAGGCTCTTTCGGCAATGGGTTGTTCAGAGGGTCAGCATGATAGGCTCGAGCTGCCTTTTTGAATTCCTCAAGGTCTGCCTTGAACTTCTCGGTTGTCTCCTCGTTTTGTTTTTTTACCCATTTATACAGGCCCAGCCCCTGGGTTTTGCCTTTCGGATCGGCTCCATCTGACTCCAGTGTATCTAGCCCGGAGTACCGTTTCATTGCATCAAATGACCAAGCTGCCGGCATTGCCAAAGAGGCGGCCTTGCTTACGCCGGTCGGTGCAGAAACAAGCCCCGAAAGCAGTATTTGCGGAATCAATACAAGCGGGACAAGGCTCGTAGCACGCTCTGAAGTTCTGACCAGTGTCGAAATCAGCAAACCTGCCATAATGCCGACAGCGGCAGTTAAAAGCATTACCCAGAATTGAGGTATTCCGCCATAGTCGCCCGGCATTGGCATAACGCCGATCAGGTCAAGCAGCTTGAGCGGCAAGAAAAGAATGAAACATTGCAAAGATACGATGAAACCCAAAACGAATATTTTCGACCCGAGGTAGGGCAGGATTCCAAGATTTACCATCCGCTCCCTTCTATAAACCGGCCTTTCCCTGACTATTTCTCTTGCCGCAACGCTGGTACCGAACCAGAACGAAACCAGCGATATTACGAAATAGAGAAAATCCCTGGGCATATTTTTTTCGACAGAAATATAGGTCAAAAAAGCAATTATCGGCGCCTGTGCGGCCAGAATGAGTAGATTCAGCCTGTCTTTGAGCAAAACGGCTGCATACCTTCTGGTCAGAGTAAACCATTGGCTGAAAGTGCCAACCAAACCGAGCCGGCGCTTTTTCCTTTTGAACTGGCTGCCGGTTGCCTTAAGGTCTGCAAGCGGCTTACGAATGTATTTTTCAAAAGCCGGTGTTTGCTCAAACTTTTTCTGCCAGCTCTCGGCGGCTTGTTCAAGCGTCTCCGGAAGGGTTTTTTGCCCTGCCTGGCTGCTTGGCTGCTGGTCAGATAACTCGAGTTTTTTGAAAAGCTCCTTGTAACCGGCCGCCTCGAGGAATTTCAGTGCTTCCGGAGGCGGGCCGTAAAATACCAGCCGACCGCGCATCAGTACAGCGATCTTGTCAAAAAGCTTGACATTCTCCATTGCGTGGGTAGTCATTACTACCGTCCTGCCTGATTCGGCTATTTGCCGGAAGAGCCTCATCATTCTTTCTTCAGTTGCCGGATCCAAACCAGAAGTAGGTTCATCGAGGAAGATAATGGAGGGTTTGGTCAGAAGCTCAACAGCCGTTGAGACACGCTTTCTCTGCCCGCCGGATAACTCGCCAACCGCAACATTCCTTCTATCGCTTAGGCCTACAACGTCCAGAACCTCATTGACTATCTGATTCACCTCGGACGAGCTGGCATCGCGCGCAAGCCTTAATTTCGCAATGTAATACAGTGTTTTATAAACAGATAATTCACGATGAATGATGTCTTCTTGTGGGACGTAGCCTATGGACTGCTTGAGCGAGTCGAGATTTTTGTATAAATCCAAATCATTGATGAAAACACTTCCGCTATTTGCCGGCCGCATCCCATTCAGTGCCTGAATGAGTGTAGATTTGCCTGCTCCGGATGGCCCCAGAATACCGATAAATTCATTTGGCTCGATCGCAATCGAAACCTCTTTGAGCAGGGTTACATATCCGCTTCCAGAACGATTCCTGGCACGGCATGTCAACCCGACGGCATCTATACGTGTTTTTGACCTTGTGTCATAGACGGCGATACTCCCATCCGGCTCCAACCTGAGCAGAAATGGCCCGATGTGAACAGGCTGTTCGGGTTCTATTATTGTCTTTGTTATCCTGGCCCCAGCCACAAAAGTGCCATTTGTCGAGCCAAGATCTTCTACGGCCGCTCTGCCTTGCTGGAGGATGAACCTTGCATGGTATTTCGAGATTTGAAGGCCATCGAGCTGGATTTCATTATTAGGCTCGCGCCCCACATTCAATACACCCTTGCCGGGAAAAGGCACTTTCATTACAAGCTGCGCCTGGGCTTCTTCTTGCTGCGGGTAAATCTCTCCTGTCGAATGCGTGAAAACGATAGTTTTCGGCCCGCTATCAGCCATTTGAGATGCTGAACGCATCTGCTGCTTGAATAGTGAACGCGGCCCGTCTTCAGAAGCTTTATGCCGTTCGGATTCAAAGAGCAGGATCGGGCCGCCCATCCCGAGCTGGATTTTATCACCGTCTAATAATTCAAGCGGCGAAGTAATCCGCTGGCCGTTTACCAGAGTCCCATTGAAACTGTTGTTATCAATGATCAGATATTTATCCACTTGCCGCCTTATTTCGGCATGCCTTCTTGAAACCATCGCAGCCGAGGCATTGAAAACAATATCGCAGTGGGAATCGCGCCCAAGCGAAACAGAATCTTTATTCAAGACGAAATCGAGCCTTGCCTGTTCGGATAAAAACTTCAGCCGGGGTGTTTTATGGCCGGTAAAGGGCAAGGCTTTGCCGGCGGCCTCGTGCGTTTGGCCCTGTTTTTGTACTGGCGGAGCGGCTGGACTTGCCGTTGCAGAAATTGCTTTTTTGGGTGGCTCCGGGGGCAACCCGCTTAGAATTTTGGGGGCGTCCTCAGCAATGAAGCTGCTTTTTTGCTCAGGCGGGCTTTGCGGCTGGCTTGCTTCTAGCCAAATGATGATGAACCTCGGGCCGTCAGTTCCGAATTGTATCCGATCGCCCGCTTTGATCTGTGAGGTGGTAATGCGGTTGCCATTAAGATAAGTGCCGTAACTGGAATTATTATCAACAAGTAACCAAACGCCGTTTGCAAAACGTATCTCCGCATGGCGGCGCGAAACCATCGGGAAACGATCGCTTTCGAAAGCAATATCACATTCTGCGGCATTTCTTCCGAAAACTATGGCCGGTTTATCAAAACGGTATTCCCTGCCCGCTCCGGCAATTTCTTCAGCCAAGACAATGTTCATTTCACAAAAAGAACCTGAACTACCAAAAATTTATCATCTATTAAACCATAAAATACTCTTATGCAAGATTATTATCCCACAAGGCGCATTATCCCCCTGAACTGATGTTCTATGGTTGAATGACCATATATTGAAAAATGCTTTAAGTTGAACTCTTCTTGGAGGTTGTATTAATTCTGCGATTATTCTTAATGCAACTAACCCGATTTTTTAAGGCGATCGGACAAGGCGGAACCCGAGTCCCGGGCTGCGACGGCTGGCCGGGGCAGCAAATCTGAAGGTTGAGGTAATCGCATTTTCACCCGTAGATTTATCGAATGCGCCGCCTCCGCGGATCATATAATGCGGCTCGGGCAATTCGCCCAGGGTCAGCTGGCTTCCCGGATAAACCCAGGCTTTTGAAGAAGTCCATTCGAAAACATTACCAATCAAATCATATGCTCCCCATTCATTGGGGCAGGACTTAGTAGCTACAACCGCAGGGACATTGTCCGGCCTGTTCAGATATGCGCATCTTTGCTCAAACTTGTCACCCCACGGGTAAATGTTTCCCTTTGCACCGTTTCTTGCCGCGTATTCCCATTCCTGCTCGGTAGGCAAACGGTACTTTACGCCGTCTCTTTGCGAGAGCCAGGCTATGAAGGCCTCTATATCCTCGATATTAACGTATCTGACCGGTTTATTTTCATCTCCCGGCAAAGGTTTTTTATTTTCCCAATGTGCCAGGAACGACTCCTCAGACGAGGGTTTATACCCCGATTTGACCATGAATTCATAAAACGCAGCATTTGTTACTTCAGTTTTATCCATGTAAAAGGAATCAACTGATTCCTCATGTTCCGGTGCCTGAAGCGGCGGGCCGTCATTTCTGCCCATTTTGAATCTGCCGCCAGGGATATAAACCATTTCGGCTTTTACTTCCGGCACTTGCGGCGTTTCGGTCTTCGTTGGTGAAGGCGTTGTATTTGCAGTATTTGCGGCAGCGCCGTTTCCGGAAACCCAGAATTTATAAATGACGCCTGCCGCTATGCCGCCAAAAATCAATATCAGCAATCCTGCTCCGGCAGCAATGGCAATTCCCAGCCTAGATCCCTTGGGCTTTGCACTCAGATCGCTTCCGGTATCCGCAGTCTGTACTCTGGTTTTAAACATTTCGCCGGAATCGAGAGTGGTACTCATTCTGGTAGGAGTATCAAAGCCTCTCGGAGTGAGCGTTTCGCCAATTGGCCTCGGTATCCTCTCGGCCTCTGCAACCAGATCTACAACGACTTGCTGGGGTGTACCATCGCAGAAAACGTCAGAATCCCATTCCGGATAACCCTCATGAGTAACCTTTACCCTGTGATTGCCGCTTTGTATGCCGTTGAGCGTTATCCAGCCATCAACCCTTGATTCACCAACGGGCACATTGTCTATAAATACCTTTGAACGTGGCGGATTTGTCTGAATCCGCAGCGTTGAAACAGGAAGAGTTCCGCCAGAGGTTGTATGGATCCCGATTGCCGTCGGGTAAATAGCTTCTCTAAGTTCGGCAATCATTACGTCAACACTTGGCGTGCGCTTGTCCTTCTCTTTGGCTAGGGTATGCATTACCGCAGCCTCCAGAGCCGGGGCGATTTGAATTCCCATTTCAGAAAAAGAGGGCGGCGGATCGCTTATGTGCTTTTTCATAATTGCCGGTATCGAAGACCCTTTGAAAGGAACGTCTCCGACCAGCATCTGATAAAGCATTACGCCGAGGCTGTAAATGTCTGACCGCGCATCCGGCTCATCATCAGCCCATTGCTCCGGAGCCATATAGAAAGGCGAGCCCATCAGCCCGGTCGTCTGAGCCTGTATGAAAGAGCCTAGAAGCTCTCCGGATTTGATTTTAGCCAGCCCGAAATCGAGTATTTTGACAGCCTGCGAGATATTCGGCCTGTCGCTGCAGATCATTATGTTAAGCGGCTTGAGGTCTCTGTGTACGATGCCCTGGTGATGGGCAGCGCCTACTCCGGCGCAGATTGCAGACATTATCTCGAACGCCCTTTCCGGAGAAAGCCGCTTTTCCCTTGTCAGAAGGTCATGCAGTGACTCGCCCTCGACGTATTCCATTACAAGGAAAGGAATAGTACCGTTTATCACTCCATAATCCGTAACGGCGACGACGTTTTGATGCCTGATGGCTGCCGCAGCAAGCGCTTCCTGGCGAAACCGCGTAACCAGCTGCGGGTCGTTTCCCACGAGATCGGGTAGGATGATTTTGATTGCAAGCTGAGTTTTCAGGTAAGCATGGCGGGCTTTATAAACAACGCCCATACCGCCCTGCCCAAGCCGCATTTCGAGATGATATTTCCCCTCCAGCACGGGCTCGCCGGAAATAGTATGAATGGTCGGCATCCCGTCTTTTGGACAAGTACCTACCGAATCGGGATAGCAATTTTTACAAATTTGGCACTCTTTCATTTCGGGACCGAATCGGTGAGGAATCCATAATCTGATGGTAAAGCAGGTTTTATCTTTGGGCAGCTCAAATCTGCTTCAGTAACAATTATTATTTACTTTAGCAAGTATGCGCCTTACCACCGCCAGCCGCCCACATTTAATAGCTTACAACACTTTTCGGCGGCAATATGAAAATATTAGTGTTTTTACGTTTATCAATCAAGAAAAGCCAGTAGATTGATAACCTGAAGCCAACTCGGCATTTATATGGTTCATTATTTTTGTGTATGGCTTATTGTTTTCAGGTCCGGCTCAAGCAGTTGATCAAAATCATTAAAATCGTTTTGTTTAATCTTTCTAATCGTTTTGGTGATCGGGTCAGTTATCAGCAACAGAAAGGTTTGCCAAAAAATATCTGCATAAATGTAAACCCGGCAGATTCTCGCCAGACTGCTATCAGATATTTAACGCGAAGTACTTATGCGGTTTATATCTTTCGATTTACCCAAAAAACTCTTAATTCCTGGCGGCTATATTCTCTAGGTCGCCAGCTCAGGTGCGGCCGAACCGGAAGAAACTCTTTATGCCTATCGGGAAAGATCTCTTCGCCCTGGAGCAAATTATCTGCAAACGGAATTACGAATTTA
>DATLZX010000264.1:0-2798 GCA_035573795.1 Pyrinomonadaceae bacterium
TGAATATCCGAGAGGTGGACAATACGCAATCCGTCGAGCCGGCGTGGAAGCCTGTTTAACGGTATGGTTATCCTTTCAAGTGTAAGTCGGCTGGCTTCATTGAAAATATTTTTTGCCCGCCGGGTCCAGCTTTCGGCGATGCCTCGAAGCGCAGCCTCATTGTTGACAAAAGCATTGATCCGCTCAGAAAGCCTGATCTTGTTGACAGAGGTTTTCGCCATAGTGCAAAGCCCGATTATAAACCCCGTTCCTGCTCGTATACAACGAAATACGAAACGAATGCGGAGAATTTATTTTGATTAAGTTGGCTAAGATGTTTTTTTTGAATAACTTATGGCCCTGGCTTAAAAAGCTTGAGCAATTCAATAAAACCGGACGTTACTAGCAAAAAAGCCTCAGGAAAGCCTAGGTTTATTCAGCCTCGATCCTTAGAAAACGTCTTTTTCCGACCTGCAGAATCAAGGGCTCGGTATCAAGCAAAATTTCATTCGATGAGAATTTTTCGCCGTTGACCTTAACTCCACCCTGTTCAATCAGGCGCCGTGCCTCGGCCTTGGATGGAGCCAGTCCACTCTCGAATATCAGGTCAGCCATCTTATATCTCCCTTGAGCAAAAGATTTAGTCTCGATTTCAGTCGGCAGCTCATGACGAACAAAGCGTTTTTCAAATTCTTCTGCCGCACGCTCTGCATCATTTCGTGAGTGAAAATCAGTAACGATCAATTTGGCCAGGTTGAACTTTGCATTGCGAGGGTTCTGTTTTCCAGCAGCGCATTCTGCCTTCATCCTCCCAATTTGATCCTGGCTAACATCGGTCAACAGCTCGTAATATTTCCACATTAGCTCATCCGA
This sequence comes from Pyrinomonadaceae bacterium, assembly GCA_035573795.1. Classification (GTDB taxonomy): domain Bacteria; phylum Acidobacteriota; class Blastocatellia; order Pyrinomonadales; family Pyrinomonadaceae; genus OLB17. The sequence continues at coordinate 853 of DATLZX010000264.1, forward strand.
GATTGACATAACCTTTCCGAACATTTCCTCAGGACGTTCCTCGATTCCTATGTAATTACCCAGCGATTTTGACATTTTCTGGACGCCATCCAGCCCCTCGAGCAGCGGGGTCGTAATTACTACCTGTGATTGCTGGCCATATTCACGTTGCAGCTGCCGGCCCATCAAAAGATTGAATTTTTGATCCGTTCCGCCAAGTTCGACATCTGAATTCAGTGCAACCGAATCATACGCCTGAACCAATGGATAAATAAGCTCATGCAGCGAGATCGGTTTCTGTTCGCGCATCCTTTTTTCAAAATCATCCCGTTCGAGGATTTGCCTTACAGTTACCCTTGCGGCAAGCCGGATAAAGTCTGCTGCAGTGAATTTATCCATCCATTCGCCATTAAACCTCAGCTCGGTTTTGGCCGGATCGAGAAGCCGCGACATCTGGCGCTGATATGTTTCTGCGTTTGCTATTATTTCATCTCGGGAAAGTGGCGGCCGCGTAACGCTCTTTCCTGAAGGATCGCCTATCATTCCCGTAAAGTCACCGATCAAGAAAATGACCGTATGCCCAAGTTCCTGGAAGGTTCGGAGCTTTCTGATAACGACTGTATGGCCCAGATGGATATCTGGAGCGGTCGGATCGAGCCCGAGTTTAATCCTTAAAGGGCGTTTGGTTTTCTCGGCCTCTAGGAGTTTTCTACGAAGATCATCTTCGCTGATCAAATCTACAGTGCCCCTTTTTATCAGGCTTATTTGCTCATCAATATTCATAAGCTTAAATGAATCAAAGTCTTTATTTTAAGGCTTGCATAGAGGAAAATCTAAATCAGGGGCAACAAGTTTCATTTTTTCTTCGAATCTAAAGACTGGCATTTCAGTAATTTAAAGACAAAAGCAATCTAATTTTAGTTCTGAGTCGCTACATGAATTCCTAAACAACCTGAAAAAATTTATTTCATTTTAAATATCACAAAATTTTAATGAGCATCTTAATAAAAGATAAATGCGGCTTATTAAACTTACTTAGGTATCCTATTTACTTGGGCTCAGAGTGACATTTATGTACCGAAGATTTAATGGCGTTCTTAAATGATAAAAGATGTTTTATTACTATTTAACAATGTTTATCAGAAAGGGGCCAAATAGAGCTAAATCGGCTTGCAAGTTATTGAAAATTAAAGTAAAAGCTAAAAAGTGAAACCAAACAACAAAGAATAAAGAACGTTCGTTTTTCTTATTTTAAATTTGTTAAATACTTATTTATAAATTAGTTAACCTTAAAAATTTAGAAATTGTTTTTTCATTACAAAGAACTTGAAAACTGAATAATTCTGCATCTCGGCTGCAGAAAGTCAAAAGTTTGATATGAAGTTCGATCATACTTACCAGGCGATACCCCACGATTGCTATTTGATCGAACGGGCTTTCGCGAAACCAATAATTGGCGAATTCCTGGATCTTTTTGGCTTTGCCGATGTGGCCTTTGAAGATCTTAAATTTCGTGCCGGCGACGAAGACTTTGCCTTTTTTCTTTCCGAAGCGCAAAAAATCCGACAGCTACACAAGGGAATCGAAAACCGCAGGCTTAACCTTCGTCATCGCTGGGACCCTTTACTATTCGTCTTGCTGAAATACCTCAGTGAAAGCGGCCAGCACAATGACTTGCAGCTTGTTAGAAGGGCGATAACCGGCGGTGATATACTTGGTGAAGTAATCTGCTCCGCTTCGGGGGCACCGCTTAGGTTTAACTCAGCTTTTGAGACTAACAGGATAGCTGCCTGCCTTTCCCGTTTGGATTCTGAGGTCCTTGGAAGATTCTGGAATGAAGCGGAAATGGAAAAAGCCGGAGTTATCGGGATTCATGAAACTGACGGCATCCGAGAGCCTAACCTGGTTGGCAGAGATCTAGAGCGGCTAAGGGATTTCTACAATTCGGCCGCACATCACGGCGAGGC
>DATLZX010000265.1:0-4325 GCA_035573795.1 Pyrinomonadaceae bacterium
GGACACAGCGGCGATTTATACATTCGACAGCAAGATTTCGCTCATTCAGCCATTTTCCAGCTCGCGAGATGCTGTTGACAAACTGTATGAAGTGAAATCAGATGGTATGACCAAGTTAAATGATGCAATCTACCTAGCTGCTGGCGAACTGAGAAAAAGGCCAGAAAAAAGGCGCGCCATAATTCTTCTATCTGATGGACAGGATACTGTAAGCGGGCGTTCTGCTGAGGCTGCATTAAGGTCAGCACTTGAGTCAAATTGTGTAATCTACACAATTGATATGTCTCCGACCGGGGCATCGAATAGATTCCTTAACCAAGGGCCTTTAAAGTTCTTTGCAGAGAAATCCGGCGGACAGTTCATAGATACTCCGGGCGGGGCGGCTCTCAGAGATGCTTTTACAAAAATTGTTGAAGATTTGGGAAATCAATATACTTTAGGTTATTCATTGCCTGAAGATAAAGCCGACGGTAAATGGCATTTTATCGAGCTGCGAATTGCACGCCCCAACCTCCAGATCCGGACCAGAAAAGGCTATCAGGCACCCAAAGCAAAAAAATAGTTTTATCTAATTTATTCGGAAATCAGATTACGAGTCTTTGTATCACTGTAGCTTTTAAGTTTTAAAATTTTTCTGTTGCAGCCAATGAAATCTAATATTATTTGGCTCAAATGTTATTTAGTTTAAGAAGTAATAAAAAGGATAAATAATCTCTATCAAACCAAAATCTACCGGCCGAAAAAATGCATGTTTCAGGATTTCAGTCATCCCGATAGGTTTTGTTTTTTGCTTTCTCCTGATGTTTTTCTACAGCCAGGTCTATCAATCTTGATATTACTTCAGTAAACTCCAGTCCGGACGCAGCCCACATTTTTGGAAATCCTGAAGCCTCGGTCAAACCTGGCATAGTATTTATCTCATTAACAAGCAGGGCGCCGTTATCGGTTCTGAGGAAGAAGTCAACTCGCGAAAGGCCGGAGCCATCTATCGCCTTGAATGCAGCTACGGCATATTCCCTGATTTTCTCTGCAAGCTCTTCAGAAACCGGTGCAGGAGTTACGAATTCATTATTTCCGGTGCCGGAATATTTTTCAGTATAGTCCAAAAACGCTTTCTGCTTGTTCCGGATAATGTATTCTCCGGGAGTGCTGGCTTGAGGGTTTTCGTTTCCCATTACAGCGCATTCAATCTCACGCATCTGCAAGGCTTCTTCAACGATTATTTTCCTATCGTATTCGGCTGCTTTAGCAATTGCAGATTTAAGATGTTCGGCATCGGCTGCCATGGAAACACCAACTGACGAACCAAGGTTTGCAGGCTTGACAAAACAGGGGTAGCCGATTTTTTCTTCCACCATTTTAACTATTCCGTCCGGCATCCTTTCCCATTGAGAGCGTAAAAACCAGACGTACCTGCATATCGGCAGCCCATTCGCTGCAAAAAGCTGTTTCATAGCTACTTTGTCCATGCCGCAGGCTGACGACAGTACGCCGCAACCAACGTAAGGAACATCCGCCATTTCAAAAAGCCCCTGAATCGTCCCATCTTCACCAAAAGTTCCGTGCAAGACCGGAAAAAAAACATCTATCCTGTAGAGCGAATTTTCAGAATTGGCAACCGTAAGATTTTTCAGGCCCTTATACCGAGGATCACCTATCAAGGCGATGCTTTCAGCATTGACCGAGCAGGCATCGTCGGAGATCAAATCTGCTGCAGATGGCGGTAAAAGCGTAAGAGATGTTGTCGGATCAAGCCAGGAGCCATTTTGATCAATCGCTATTGGAAGCACCGAAAAACGTGATTTATCAATATCCCTTATAACCCTTGCCGCTGATCTTATGCTTACTTCATGCTCGCCTGAGCGGCCGCCGAATACTAACCCGATTCTGGTTTTCATTAGTTTTAATTTGAAAATAATTTCTCGTTATTATTAAAGAATAGTTTTGCCTAGTACAGACAGGATCAACTCAATTGCCAATTCTACAGTTATATTGCTTTTATCAAGAAGCGGGTTTACCTCGACAATCTCAAAAGACCGCAGCTTGTCACTTTCAGCTATAATCTCCAGCGCAAGGTGGGCTTCACGATATGTTGCGCCGCCGCGAACCAACGTACCCGAGCCGGGAGCGAATCTAGGGTCAATCATGTCGATATCGAAAGTTACGGCAAAGCCGCCCGGCGCGGCGCCGGCAATTTCGATCGCTTCACTAACGCAAGCCGTCATCCCTCTTTTATCAATATCGCTCATTGTAAAAAACTGGTTTTTGAGGCCGAGGGAGTGTATTTGGCTTTTTTCGCCCGGATCTATGTCGCGGGCGCCGACATGCGCAAAATATTTTTTATCCAATTTCGGGGAAAATCCTCCGATATTGACCAGTTTTTCATCACCTTCGCCAAACAGAACGGCTAATGGCATTCCGTGAATGTTGCCGGTAGTAGATGTTTCCGGAGTGTTTATGTCCGCATGAGCATCAAACCAAATCAACCCGACTGGCTCATCCTTTTCCCTATGAAATTGCGAAACAGCAGAAAAGCTCCCAATAGCGATAGAATGATCACCGCCGAGTATTATCGGCATAGCTCCTATGGTTAAAACCTCGTAAACAGCTTTGCGAATAGCTTCAGAGGCAGCAGCCATTTCTTCCAAATGTTTGGGGAATGAAGCACTTTGCCCTTGTGTTTTTGGAGGTTGTATAGGCACATTGCCGAAATCCTCCACCTCTATTCCAAGCGATGTAATATGCTCTAAAAGCCTATTTCCGCGGACAGGAGAAAGCCTGATTGCTTCTACTCCCAATTCGCTGCCGGTCTTGCTGGCGCCGAAGCCTAATGGAACGCCGATTATCCCTACCCTGTTTTTATTGATATTGCTCATGATTTAAAGTTTATAAAAATTAAATTCAGTCTCAACTTCTCAGTCTCAACTGAGATAGCTGCAGTCCTTAAAAATCAATTTTAATAATTCTTTCAATTAAATAGTAAAAAGCTTCTTGCAGATTAAAATGTCTCCGCTGGTTCAGGCTCTCTCGTTCATTTCCCCAAAACCGTTTGCAAACAGTGTATTTATAGTGATCCAGGCCTCATCTTCATCTTCGCCGTCAATTATTATCTCTAGCTCAGTCCCAACGGCCGCCGCCAAAGCCAAAACGCTTAATATTGATTTTGCATTAGCTTCGGCCTGCCTTTCGTGGTGAATCAATTTGACCGAGCTTCGAAACCTAGAAGCAAGACGAACTAATTGAGCGGCTGCCCTTGCATGGAGCCCAAGCTGATTTACGACCTTTATTTTACCTTTTCGCATTCATTTTTTATAAGAATCTTTTTTCTGGATTTACTTGAAACCTGCCGCGGACTGCTTGGCTAAGGAAAATTTCCCATCGTAAGGCCTCAGGGTAGCTTTGAGTTACCAATTGTTTTATTTATTCTTTTTCGGCTCGAGGATAGCACCTGTCCTATATATTGAACTTCTACCCTGTTCCTCTACTATCTGTGCTATTTCTTCAAGCGTAATAGAAGCAGTTGCCGTAGCCAGCTTTACTACCATCGGCAGATTTACTCCGGTAACTATCTCAATCTCTCCTTTGCTTAGAAACATTGCCGCAATATTGGTAGGAGTTCCGCCAAACATATCGGTAAGCAAAAGCACTCCAGCCCCGGTATCAACAGTCGAAATTGCCCTTTTTATCTGGTCTCGTGCCATTTCTACATCATCATGCCAGCCTATTGAGACTGCTGTAATGTGCGGTATATCTCCAACCACCGTTACTGCGGCCGAAAGCAGTTCGTTTGCAAGTTGTCCATGTGAGATTATTACGCCGCCAACTCGCTTTTCATTTTTTGAATTATCGTTGTCAGTCATTTTTGATTGAGTATTTTTCCTTGATGAATTTACTTCTGCATATCGCGATGGTTAACCGTAACCTGCCAACCTTTTTGTTTTAGGATTTCTTTCAAAGAATTTGCAATCTTGACCGAACGGTGTTTACCGCCTGTGCAGCCAATGCCGATTGTCAAATATGCTTTTCCTTCCGCCTTATATTGTGGCAAAAGAAATAGCAAAAGCTTTGCAAAATGTTCCTCAGTCTTCTTAACCAGCGGAGATTTGTCCATGAATTCGATAACCTTTGCATCCTCACCGGTTTTATCCCGCAGGCTTGACACAAAGTAAGGGTTTGGTAAATGCCTTACGTCAAATAGCAGATCGAGGTCTTTTGGCAAGCCGTGTTTATGCCCGAAGCTGACGATATTTATCTTAAGTGTATTTCCATCACTTGTTGCGCTGAATCTCTCCACAAGCATTTTGCGTAAGGTATGCACTGTATGC
>DATLZX010000266.1:0-3651 GCA_035573795.1 Pyrinomonadaceae bacterium
GAAGAAAAGGTTTTAGAGCGGTGGATGCCGGAAGAACTCCTGAACCTCGCCAAAAAAGCCGCCCGAAATAGCAAACCCGTCAGCGGCAGTAATTGATATAATCAGACTCTGTTGGCTTTAAAAATTCTGCAAACCCAAAAACGTTAAGCCAGAAAATGGCAAAATCAATACGGCAGGAGGCCACCCTAACCTGAATCACTTAACCCTAAGCACACGAATAGTTTAATTCATTGCGGTTTAAGGGATCGGGCTGACTGTCATTCTATCGTTCATCAGATTTCAATCTTGAGCCCATCTTCGGCAGCGGCAATCTCGCATTCCAATCTTCCCCTGGTATTCTCAATAAGATCAAAGTCGTCCCACTCAGGGTAAAAATGGGTAAGCAGCAGCTTTTTGGGCTTAGCTATACGGGCCATCTCCAATGCTTCTTCTAAAGAAATATGAGTCTTAACGGGTGAATTTCTGACAAAAGACGCTTCAGTTATAAAAAGGTCTGCCCCTGCGGCAAATTCTGCCACCTCTCGGGAAAATCCTGTATCGGAAGTATAAACGAGCGTTTTGCCCTCTTCGCTTTCAAGCCTGATTGCAAGGCTTTCCGGGGTGTGCGGAGTCTTGCAGACCTTTGCCCTGATGCCGGGCAGGATTTCAAAGCTGTCTTGTGGCAAGATCTCGATAAAATCCAGGGAATAGGGTTGAATTAAAAGATTATAGGGGTAGGCCGCATCAAACTTCGACAAGGTTTCCCTAAGCCCGATCGGGCCAAAAATCCTCTGTCTGTTAATTCTCGATTGAGTTTGCGGAGCGTGCTTCGTTGCAAAAAGAAAAGGTGCTAGGCCCCCGAAATGATCAAGGTGGAAATGTGAAATCCAAATTGCGGAAAGGTTTGCCCAATCCAAACCCTCAGCAGCCATACGGTGAATTACTGAGGGAGCAAAATCCAGCATCAGGCTGCCGCCGCCTGTTTCTAGCCAATATCCGGAGCTGGTACGGCTTTTGTGTGGAACAGAAGACCCTGACCCGACTACTACCAATTTCATACTCTCTTTAGATTGTATTTTCTAGATTATAACGACTTACCAATTTCTTTATTTCCATAATATCGAATCGCTTTCAAGAGATTAAATGCGGCCGAAAAAATTCGAAAAATCGGCCCGCCATAGACCTTGATTTTCCTGCCGCACTTTGTCAAAACCGTTTTAGATATTATCCTGATGAAAATCTGTAATTGAGGATTTTTATTGATCAAGTAAAGCACCGGAGAAAAATGCTGGAGAAACTTCCCGAGGAATTCGAGCTCGATAAAAAGAGGAAACTGCTTGGCTGGCTATCAGAGCGGCTTATAAACTTCGAACAGCAAATGGCAGAACTTCGAGGTGAAATCGAAAGGTTCGAGGCTCGTTACGCTATGGAGGTTGCCAGACTATATGCGGAATTCGATGAAATAGAAGCCGAGATTGCCGAAGAAGAATTAAAGCTAGTACCTGATGATGAAGAAATAAAAAAACGTGTGGAAGAACTGCGCCGACGGGCAGAAGAATCAGCCGCCCGAGCTGAAGCCGCCCTCGAAGCCGAAAATAAGACTCCTACGGCAGAATCTCGAAAGACATATCATCAATTGGCTCGGTCAATCCATCCTGATCTGACACTTGATGAAGATGAGAAAAAGCGTCGCCATCTGCTTATGGCTGAACTGAACAAAGCATTTACATCAGGCGATGAATCAGCACTGCAACGAATGGCGGAAGAAATAAGGATTTCACCCGAAGCTGTCCAGGGCGATAAGCCTTCAGACCAGCTGATTAAAGCAATACGCCAAATTTACCAAATCAGGAGAAGGTTTCGTGAGCTTGAAGAGGAGAAAAATAAAATCTACGCTTCAGAAACCTTTACACTTTACCAACAATCCTTGGAGGCCCAAACAGAAGGGCGGGATATACTGCGAGAGATGGCAGCACGCACAAAAACACATATTGCAAAAGCCAGAAGGCGCCTTGAGAACCTCAGGCAGGTTACAGCGGCGCAGGAAATTCACGTCAAAGAAACTTACGGTATGGATATCGAGGAATTCAGACAAAAAAGCTGATAACACAAGAATGCCGTTTGGGAAAAAGCGAGCAGCGATATCAGTTAAACTTAATCGGTTCAATATACGCTAAAGCAGTTTTTTTAGAAGTTTTATAAACCGTATTTACTTAATCAGGCTTCCCTTCATTTAGTTTTTTCTTAAGCAAAATGGTAAATATCTTTACTCAAGCCCAAGTAATTTTGCATCCAGCAAGAGGCTTTTTGCATCTAATTATGAATAGTTCCTATCAATTCCTGTTACTGCTCGAGGTTAAATAAGTTATGAAAAAAATACTGCCTTTTTGTGGAATACTTTTATTTTTCGCATCAGCTCCATTGTTTTTATGGCAAGCCGAGGCAAGCGGTTATCCAAGCCCCGATCCGGCTATCAAAAACCCGGATGCAATGAGCCTTGTCGAGACGGGCTCCTACAATTTCGACAAAGCCCATAGTTTTATCGGTTTCAAAGTAAAACATCTTGGCTTAATCGAAGTTCCCGGCTACTTCCGTGATTTTACAGGTACGGTTAACTTCGATGCGAAAAATCCATCAAGTTCTACAGTTACTTTCACAGCAAAAGTTGCAAGCGTGGATACAGGAGTTGCCGCGCGAGACAATCACCTTAAAACTGCCGATTTCTTCGATGCTGAAAAATTTCCGGAAATTCAGTTCGTAAGCAAGAAAGTCGAAAAAACATCAAAGGGCTGGCTGCTCACAGGAGACCTGACAATGAAAGGCGTTACAAAATCTGTTTCGATTCCTTTTGAAATTTCCGGCTGGCTGCCTGCAGGTGATAGGAATCCGGCAAAAATGGGGATTGCAGGTGAAACCAAACTTAATCGCCGCGATTTTGGTATTAACTATGGGAATAATTTGCCGAGCGGCATCCCCGCTATTTCAGATGAGGTAAAAATAGTGCTTCAGATTGAAGCAGCCAAGGCCAAGTGATCTAATAAAATACGGCTTCTAAATGTTTCTAAATTTTATGACCGGCCGTTTTATTTAATCTGGCCGGTCATTTTTTATTTTTGGTCTTTTGATTTGCCGAAGTGCTTATGACTTCTTTTAAATGCGTTTAATGTGTTTTAACTTATTAATTCTATTGGTGTTTTAGTTCTTTTTAGGAGAATTGCGGTTTTCAGAAAGCCTTGCGGCCTCTTCAAAGGAAATATCATAAATGGCGTACTGCTCCCAATCTTTGTAATCGAAATGCCACCATTCGTTAGGATTAACTATAAAACCGGCTTCTTCCATCAGTTTTCTCAATAGATCGCGGTTTGCACGTTGTTGCTGCGTGCCGCCCTCGTAATCAGGCGACGCCCTTTCTGTAAACTCATCATAACCTGACGGCATCTCCAGCAATTTCCCTGTCTTCAAATAATAAATGCTTAGGTCAACCGCGCAGCCCCGATTATGCTTTGATCCCTTTGCCGGATCAGCTACAAACTTTTTCTGCTCGGGCGTAGTTACTTCCCAAAATAATTTCGTGATTGACCAGGGACGATATCCATCGAATATTACAAGCCCCAACCCCATGTGCTTGAGCTTTTGATGCACTTTGAGCAAGGCCTCGGCGGCCGGCCTTTG